>CADAVS010000039.1 GCA_902791425.1 uncultured Ruminococcus sp. | reverse complement strand
CAATCCGATTTAAGTTTAAAAGTAGTTATGGGATTTAAGCAAAACTATGTTATCACTTTTTTGGATGTAAATGTAACATATGTTTGACAACTGCAGAAAGTTTTGACACGAAGATTGCGTATCTAATTGACTTTTTAGGCATATTATGATATAATATTACTCTGTGTCAGACTCTTTACATAAAAGGAGTTGATACAATATGGGAAAAGACTTAAAAGGAAAAGAAATCGGAGCCGGAATATACCAAAGGAAAGATAAAAAGTATTCTGCAAGATTCGTAAGCAGAGTTACAGGTAAGCGTGTTGAAAAGTATTTTGACAAACCCAACGAAGCTAAAAAGTGGCTTGCCGAAGCAAAGTATGAAGACGAACATAATAAGCGTGGCGTATCATCGCAAATGACTGTTGATGAGTGGTTTAACTTTTGGATAGAAAACATTGTCGGTGATTTAGCACCGAATACCCTTAGAAACTATCGGGAAAGATATAAACAAAATATTCAACCCGTAGTAGGCAAATTGTTACTATCTAATGTAAAACCGCTACATTGTCAAAAGGTCTTAAATGATATGAATGAGGACTACGCAGGTTCTACCATACGGCAAACATTTATAGCTATGGGGACGATGTTTAAATCTGCTCTAATGAATGATTTAATATCAAAACATCCTATGGATGGAGTTAGATTTACAAAGCCTGTAAGGGCGGTGAATGACATTAAATATCTCACTGTAGAGGAACAAAAAAAGTTCTTGGAAGTGGCGAAAAGGTCGCATAATTATTATCAGTACGCCTTACTACTTGAAACGGGCTTGCGTACAGGAGAAATGGTTGGACTTACTTGGGACTGTATAGATTGGGAAAATCGCACTCTAACCGTAAACAAAACATTAGAGTATCGACATAGCAGAGGCTATTGGAGAGCGGGAACACCAAAAACACCCACAAGCTATCGTACTATACCGCTGACAGCCAGAGCGTATGAAATACTACAAGAAGTTTATGCCACAAAAGACACGAGAAAGCAATCCGATACTCTGTTACAGACATTAGAGTATATGGATAGACATACAGGTGAGAAGTCAACTCTTGTAATGAAAGACCTTGTATTTATCAATTACAGAACAGGAGAACCGGCAAAGAATTCTTCTTATGATACCCATCTTTACAAGCTGTGTGATGAAGCAGGAATCCGCAGATTTTGTCTTCACTGCCTACGCCATACATATGCGACTCGTGCGGTGGAAGCGGGAATAAATTTTAAATTTCTTAGTTCCCTACTCGGTCACGCATCGGTTAAAACGACATTAGACCGATATGCACACACTACGGACGATTCTATGCTTCAGGCAGTACAGCAATTTGAAACAAAAATGAAAGAGATAATGGCATGACCGTGGCGTACAGATGGAGTATGAGCCATTCAGAAAATGCCTGAACCCCTTGAAAATAAAGGAGAAGTGAAGTAATATGAAACTTGGAATAGTCGGTTTGCCGAATGTAGGAAAGAGTACATTGTTTAATGCTATAACGCAGGCGGGAGCGGAGTCGGCAAACTATCCATTCTGCACAATAGAGCCTAATGTGGGAACGGTTATTGTCCCCGATTATCGCATAGATAAGCTTGTTGAGATGTACGAGCCGGATAAAACGACTTATGCTGTAATAGAATTTGTTGACATTGCAGGTCTTGTGAAGGGTGCCAGCAAGGGCGAGGGACTCGGAAACAAGTTTTTGTCCAATATCCGTGAGGTTGATGCCATAGTTCACGTTGTGCGTGCGTTTGAAGACGACAACATAGTTCACGTTGAGGGCAGTGTTGACCCTGTTCGTGATATAGAAACAATTAACTTAGAACTCATTATGTCTGACCTTGAGATTTTGGACAGACGTATCGACAAAACAAAGAAGGCATTAAAGGGCGGCGAAAAGAAGTTCCAAAAAGAACTTGATTTTTTTGAGAGAGTACACAGCGTTTTGGAAAGCGGAAAATGTGCAAGAACAATGGATATATCCGAAGAGGAAATGGAAATGTTGAGCGATGTATCATTGCTTACGTTAAAGCCCGTTATCTATGCGGCAAATGTTTCTGAGGACGACTATTCCGTACCCGAAGATGAAAACGAATATGTATGTAGGATAAAAGAGTTTGCCAAGACCGAAAATTCAGAGGTTATGGTTATCTCAGCGAAAATCGAGGAGGAGATTTCAGCACTTGAAAAGGACGAGAAGAAAGTCTTTTTAGAGGAGCTTGGTGCATCTGAATCGGGACTTGATAAGCTGATAAAGGCAAGCTATAAGCTGTTGGGATTAATCAGTTACTTGACAGCAGGTAAGCCCGAGGTAAGAGCCTGGACCATAAAAGATGGAACTAAGGCTCCACAGGCTGCGGGAAAAATTCATACGGATTTTGAACGCGGTTTTATCAGAGCAGAAGTCGTTGCCTTTGATGATTTGATGGAGTGCGGTTCTATGAATGCGGCTAAGGAAAAGGGACTTGTTCGCTCAGAGGGCAAGGAATATGTTATGAAAGACGGAGATATTGTTCTGTTTAGATTTAATGTATAAATTTATATATAAAAGTGAGGTTGTAAAAATGAATTTCTTAGAAAATGTAAAGGAAGTCGTTACGGACACAGCACAAACTGTTGCAAAAAAATCAGGAGAGCTTGTTGATAAGACTAAGACATCTTATGCGATTTATGATTTGAACAATGACATCAAAAAGCTTTACAACGAGATTGGCAGACTCACATATCTTTCAATCGAGGAAGAAGAGGACCATACAGACAGCATCAAAATGAAGTGTGATATCATAAAGGCTAAGCTTGCAAGAATAGAAACCCTTAAGACACAGACTAACTTTGGCGGTTTTAAATGCCCTGTTTGCGGAAAGCCGTCAGACAGCAGTGCGGATTTTTGTCCTTCCTGCGGTGCAAATATGACAGTTGATGTGGAATGTGACGTTCAAGACGGAGAAGAATAATGATAATGATTTTATCAGACGGCGGTACAAATACTGCCGAAGTCGAAAAACAATTAAAGCTGCACGGCGATGAATATTGTCTGTTTTTTTCGGATGTAATTTCCGCTTCCAGATATGCAAAGGGAAATGTCTTGATTGGAAAGGCTACAAGATGGAGTATGGCAAAAGTATATGCCGAGAATAACATAACGGCTGTAATAGATATTACCGAAACGCCAAATTCCAAATTATCACGTGCGGCTCTTTTGGCTTGCTCGAAAAACATTAAGTATGTCAAATGTGTAAGATGCGAGGCTGTCGAGGGAGCAAAGTGCTGTCTTTCCTATAAACAGCTTGCCGACAAAATAAAAAATTCCAAGGGCAATGCATTGATATACGCACAGCCTGAAACAGTAAGTGAAATATCAAGACTTGCAGGTGAGTTTTCGTCAAAGATATATGTCGTTTTGCCTAAGGATATTGTTTTTGATGTGGACAGAGCCCTTAAATATTCTATTCCTTTGCTCAACGTGATAGAGATGGATATGACAGACGAAAAGGAGTCCGTTGCTTTAGCTGTTGAGAAGGTTGGTGCAGATATGGTGATTTTTGCAGCCGAAACAGAGAAAATTGAGGAAAAGGCGATGTCGGTTCGTTTTGTCGGTGCGGAGGCTATTGTTACACATTCGATGGGAATTGAGTATCCGAAGATTTTTTCAAATGTGAGAGATGCTGTTATCGAGATACATACTTAATAAACAGGAGATGAAGTATATGAAGATAGCAATAGACGGACCTGCAGGAGCAGGCAAAAGTACAATATCAAAGGCGGCGGCAAAAAAGCTTGGGTTTATTTATATAGACACAGGGGCTATGTACCGTGCGGTAGGGCTTGCGGCTGTCAGACAAGGAATTGATACCACGGACACAGAGGGTGTTACCTCTATATTAGACGATATTGAAATTTCGATTTCCTATGACGAGAGCGGTCAGCAGATTTTTTTAAACGGCGAAAATGTTTCTGCCCATATAAGACTGCCTGAAATTTCGGTAGCGGCATCAAATGTTGCTGTAATCCCTGCTGTCAGATTAAAGCTTGTTGAATTGCAGAGAGAGCTTGCGGCACATAATGATGTTCTTATGGACGGCAGAGATATAGGAACGTATGTATTGCCTGATGCTGAGGTTAAGATTTTTCTCACCGCCTCTGTTGAGGAGCGTGCAATGCGGCGTTACAGAGAGCTTGTTGAAAAGGGCATACAGGCTGATTTTGATGAGGTTAAGGCGGATATGGAATACAGAGATAAGAATGACTCCGAGCGTGAGTTTGCCCCCCTTAAGCCTGCAGAGGACAGTATAATTTTAGATAATACCGATTTAAGTCTTGAGCAATCAGTTGATAAAATATGTGAGATTGCTGAGGCACGAAAGGCGGAAAAGCAATGAGATTTTATAGTTTTGCAAGAGGTTTGGTCAATGGTTTGGCACACCTGCTGTTCAGAGTTAAAATAGAGGGTGTTGAGAATGTGCCGAAGGACGAGAACTTTGTTATATGTTCTAATCACAAGAGCAACTTTGACCCAATTATGGTTGGTATAAGCATACCTGTTGAGCTTAAGTTTATGGCAAAGGAGGAGCTTTTTCGTTTTAAGCCTGTTGCCAAGCTAATCAGTGCTCTCGGTGCTTTTCCTGTAAAAAGAGGAAAAAGTGATGTGGCTGCTCTTAAAAGTGCCATAGGTGCTTTGAAGTCAGGGGGAAGCCTCGCTGTATTCCCTGAGGGCAGACGCTCGCCAAAGGCTCATTTGGGGCAGGGAAAGGGCGGTGCCGCACTTATTGCCGTTAAGTCGGGAGTAAATATTTTGCCTGTGGGTATTAACGGAAGATACAGATTGTTCTCTAAAATTACTGTGAATATAGGCAAGCCTATAGATTTGTCGCAGTATTTTGGCACGAAGGTTGACTCGGATGCCATAAAGTCAATTACTGATGATATGCTGATGCCCGCCATTTCAATGTTGTCAGGCGTTCCTACATACGAAGAAGCGGTACAAAAGGAATTAAGAGGTAGCTGTTAAATATGAAAATAGAGATTGCAGATAAAGCGGGTTTTTGTTTCGGCGTTGCAAGGGCGGTAAAAATTGCATACGAAAATGCGGAAACAGAGAGTAAAACAGCCTGTTTTGGAATGTTGATACACAACAGAGATGTTACGGGCGGTCTTGAGGACAGGGGCGTATATACGATAGACGATATTTCTGACGCAAAGCCTGATATGAATATAATTATCAGAGCACACGGAATACCCAAAACCACTCAAGAGGCACTTGAGGCAAAGGGGGCAAATATAATTGATGCAACCTGTCCCTTTGTAAAGAAAATTCATTCAATAGTGAATGATGCGTATGCAAAAGGGAATACCATTATAATTGTAGGTGACCCTAATCATCCTGAAGTAAAAGGAATAAACGGATGGTGCGAAAATTCTGCTTATATTATATCTTCCGAGGAGGAGATTGAGCAATTTGCCCAAAAAACAGACATAAAATTTGTTACTGTTGTTGCTCAAACGACCATCAGAAAAGATTTTTTTAAAAAAATTATAAATTTTTTAAAAAAACATTTTACAAATGTAGAAATATTTGATACAATATGTAGTGCGACCGATGAACGTCAAAAGGCGGCGGAGGATTTAGCGTCACGAGCGGACTTTATGATAGTAATCGGCGGAGCGGAAAGCTCAAATACCCGCAAGCTGTACGAGCTGTGCAAGGAGCATTGCGAAAATACTGTTTGCGTTGAAAATGCCAAAGAATTAAAAAATTATATAAACAAGGGGTTAATCCCCGAAACAAAAAAATTAGTGGGTATTACCGCAGGGGCGTCAACGCCTGATACGGTAATCAAGGAGGTCTATTTAACCATGGCGGAAAACAATGAAATGAACTTTGCAGAGGCATTAGAGGAAACTTTAAAGCCGATTAAATCGGGTGAGGTTGTAAAAGGTGTCGTAATCGGTGTTACACCTACTGAGGTACGTGTTGATATCGGTAATAAGTACGACGGTGTTATACCTGTTGATGAACTTACTGACGAGGTAAACCCTGACGTAGAGAGCCTTGTTAAAATTGGCGAAGAGGTTGAGGTTTATGTTGTTCACGTAAGTGACAGAGATGGCGTTGTTACTCTTTCAAAGAAGAAGATTGACGCTGTTAAAGGTATGGAAGAGCTTAAAGTTGATTTTGAGAACAGCGAAATTCTTACAGGTCGCGTTATCGAGTTAGTTAAGGGCGGCGTTGTCACTATCGTAAAGGGTGTACGCGTATTTATTCCTGCTTCAGAATGTGCTGAAAGATATATAAATGATTTGGGCGTGTTGCTTGGCACTGAGCAGAAGTTCAGAATTATAAAAATGGACGTTGACAGACGCGGCAGACAGAAGGTTGTCGGCTCAATCAAGTCTGTTGCAAAAGAAGAGAGTGAAAAGGCTGCTGCTGAGTTCTGGGCATCTGCTGAAGAAGGCAAGCAGTACAAGGGTGTAGTTAAGTCACTCACATCATTCGGTGCTTTTGTTGACTTAGGCGGCGTTGATGGTCTTATCCATATTTCTGAGCTTGCTCCTACAAGAATTTCTCATCCTTCTGAGGCTGTTAAGGTTGGCGACGAAATTGAAGTTTACATTAAGGAACTTGACAAGGAAAAGAACAGAATTTCTCTTGTTAAAGAACTTAAAGAGCAGAAAGCTGCTGAGTTCTGGGCATCTGCAGAAGTTGGTAAGCAGTATGTCGGAACTGTTAAGTCACTTACATCATTCGGTGCATTTGTTGACTTGGGCGGTGTTGACGGATTAGTTCATATTTCTGAACTTTCGTGGCAGAGAGTTTCACATCCGTCTGAGGTTGTTAAGGTTGGTGACCAGATAGAAGTTTATATCAAAGAGCTCAACCAGGAAACAGGCAAGATTTCTCTCGGATATAAGAAGGAGCAGGATAGTCCTTGGGTTAAGGCTACAAGCAATTTAGCAATAGGTGATGACATCAAGTGTAAGATTGTTCGTATTCTTCCTTTCGGTGCATTTGCTGAAGTTGCACCTTATGTTGACGGACTTATCCATATTTCACAGATTTCAAACGAGAGAATAGGCAAGCCGTCTGATGTACTTGCTATTGGTGACGTTGTTGATGCAAGGGTTGTTGAAATCAATAACGAAACAAAGCAAATCGGTCTTTCTATGAAGGCGCTTATGGCTCCTGTTGAGGAAGAAGAGGCTGCTCCTGCAGAGGAAGAAGCTCCTGTATCTTATACAGAGGACAGCTCTTTCACTCTCGGTGATATTCTTGACGCTGAATAAGTCAAAGAATAGTTTTTGATGAACTTAATTGGGCTGTTTTACTGTAAATATGTAAAACAGCCTTTATCTATTAATATGGTTAAGGGAATGGTTTGATTGACTATACAAGAATTTAAAAAAAGTATAAAATCTAAAAAAACGGCTGTTATCGGTGTTGGAGTCAGCAATATGCCCCTTGTTCACCTTCTGGCTGAATGTGGTGCCGATATAACAATTCACGATAAGAGAACCCCCGATAAGTTAGAGGGAGATTACGACGAACTCAAAAAGCTCGGTGTAAAGATGGTCTTGGGTGAGCATTACCTTGATAAGATTGAGAACGGCACAGACTAAGTATTTAAGACACCCGGTGTCAGATTTGACGTTCCGGCTTTGGTTGAGGCGAAGAATAATGGTGCGGTAATCACTTCGGAAATGGAACTTTTCTTTGAGGTTTGCCCCGCAAAAATTATCGCTGTTACAGGCAGTGACGGAAAGACAACAACAACCAGCCTTATATATGATATGCTTAAAAGAGCAGGGTATACCTGCCATTTGGGCGGCAATATAGGTCATCCGTTGCTTGCGGAAACAGAGAACATAATGCCTGATGATATTGTTGTTGTGGAACTGTCAAGCTTTCAGCTTCATACTATGAAGAGGAGCGCGGATATTGCGGTCGTGACAAATGTTACACCAAATCACCTTGATTGGCATACTGATTTTGATGAATATGCAAACTCCAAAAAAGCTGTTTTCGCATATCAGAGTGAAAACGGCAAGGTTGTATTGAATTATGAAAACGATGTAACTCGTGGCTTTGGAGAAGGGCTTGACGGTGCTGTATACTTTAGTTCTAAGACAGAGCTTGATAACGGCTACTCTTTAAGAGAAAATATGATAGTGCGTTCAAAGGACGGAGTTGAGGAAGATGTGCTTGACATAAACACAATTTATATTCCCGGAATGCACAATGTTGAAAACTATATGGCGGCTTCTGCCGCTGTTGAGGGACTTGTCAGCGATGAGGTTATCCGTGAAACAGCAGTTGAATTTAAGGGTGTTCCGCACAGAATAGAATTTGTAAGAGAGCTTGATGGTGTTAAATATTACAATGATTCCATTGCCAGCAGTCCGGCAAGAACAACGGCAGGACTTGTGTCATTCGGAGAGAAAAAGGTGATATTGATTGCAGGCGGTTATGATAAAAAAATACCATTTGACGATTTTGGCAAGGTTGTAAACAACCACGTAAAAAAACTTGTCCTTGTGGGATTGACCTCCGAAAAGATAAAAAATGCGGTGCTCAATGCAGATAACTATAATGGACTGCCTGTTTATGTATGCTCTGAGTTTGAGGAGGCTGTAAATAAGGCGAGAGAGATTGCCGAAAGTGACGATGTTGTAATATTGTCGCCTGCTTGTGCAAGCTTTGATTTATTTAAAAATTTTGAGGTTCGCGGCGATACGTTTAAAAATATAGTTAAAAATTTTTAGCGGTTATTTGAGAGGTAACACAAATGGGTTTTATATTAGGTTTGAATATTATTTTTACAATAGCTTACAATGTTGCTATTTATGCTGCGTGTGCGTACAGCTTATTTATTATCGGCAAAAAGAATAATGTCAGCAATGCCTGGCTTGCATTTGTGCCGATTTTGCAATATTATATAATCGGTTCCATATGCGAGGAGTATGAGTTGCTTGGATTGAGAATTAAAAATTTGCAGTGGGTTTTGTGTATTGTTGCTGCTGTTCAGGTATTGGCAAGCGTTTCAACGGTTTTCGGTGCAGGGATAATAGGTCTTATTGCAGGAATACTGATGGCACTTATTCTGCATAAGTTTTTCTATTTGTTCGACCCGTCAAAAGCAACGATTTATGCTATATTGTGTTTGTTCGGCAGATTGCCTTTGGCGATTATACTTTTCTTGGTTAAAAATATGTATATTCAAATGTCAGCAGGTGCATATCCGTACCCGTTTGCAAATAAATTGTAGTGTTGACATAATCAAGATGTTGAAGTGTGAATAAAGGTAAGGGAAATTGTTGTGAAATATAAGAAAATAATAGTAAGTGTTATACTGACTTTGTTTGTTGCAGGCACCTTCTTGTACACATTTGCGGCGACGCCGCCGACTGTGACAACACATAGCTTAGAAATTGATATTGACGTAAATAAGTTCACAGAAAAATCTCCTGAGCTTATACAGGAAAATGGATTAAAAGACGATGCGGAGTTCAGATTATTAGGTCAAAGAGATAATGCTGAGATTATTCCTGTTTCTCCCGATAACTATTATGGGCGTCAGGCATTGACACAAACTGAAAGAGGTACAATTCGTACTGCTATTTATGACAGCATTGTATATGCTGTTAAGAACAAAATGGAAGATGCAGAGTTCAGAAACATAGAGGCACAAGTATCTAAAGAGGATTGTGATGTTGCGTGGTGTGCGGTAAAATATGATTATCCGCAGCTATTTTACTATAATACATACCAATATTTATATGGATATACTTCGTATTCGGGGAAAAATGATAACGAAATACCTGAAGAGGACATAGATTATGTAGCGCTGAGGATTATATATCATCCTTTTTCGGACTTAGAGAGAGAAAAAGTTGAGTTTGAAGAAACATCGGATTACTTAATTGAAAGTGCAGGGATAACACCGGGAGATTCTGATTACGAAAAGGCAAAAAAACTGCATAATACTTTAATCGGTTGGGTCGAGTATGACCACAAAGCCGCAGAAGAAAATTCAGCAAATTCTCTCTCGCACACAGCGTATAATGCGATTGTCAATCACAGTGCTGTCTGTGACGGATATGCAAGGGCGTATCAATACCTCTTGTATAAGGTTGGGATTTTATCTCATATTATAACAGGATATGGTCAATCAGGAACTTCGCCTGAAAATCACGCGTGGAATATGGTGTGGCTTGACAGAAAGCCATATTATACAGATGTAACCTGGGATGATATGAGAATGAAAAATGGTGTAAATGCAGGAATATCTTACAGATATTTTAATATTAATGATGATATTTTAAAAAAGGACCATTGTATTAACAAAAAGATAGACCATAATAATGGCAATGCGATTGTAGCTGAGAACTTAGGTTATGAGTTGCCTGTATGTACTGCGACCGACAAGTGGTATTATAATAATGATGGCGTAAGGCTTACAGCTGAAAATCAAAATGATGAAGAAACAATCAATAAAGTTGCAACACTTTTAGCATATGATGTAAAAGCAAGAATATTCGTTGATGGTATAAGCTTTGATGAGTGGTGGAACAACAATAATGATAAAATATTTTTGGCATATAAAGAAATAACCTCGTGCATAGATATGCCTCAAGGTGGTTACACATTAAGCGATAATGAATATTCGCTGTTTTTTGTAGAAAGCGGAACAATAAAAGTAAATGACGATTATGAGATTTTTATATATCATAACAAAGAACATTCGGGTAAGCTGTGTCAAATGATATATGACGAAAATGGCGTAGGTGCTTATTATAATATGTCAGACATAGGCGTGTCGGAGGAAGACGAGATTATAAGCATTATGATGTATCCTTGGAAAAAGAATTTAAAATACACAAAAGCAAGATATATGTTCTTGGATTTTGATAATAATTTTAGTCCGCTAACAAAAAAATACGATATAGAAATTTAGCTGAACAAAAGTTCTCCTTTACGAAAGGAGGACTTTTTTTGATATTGTGGGTAAAGGTGAGGTGACTCAGGCATCGGCAACTAAGCTTCGCGAAGGCTGATTTTTGTGCATAAAGGCTGTCCGCGGAGCATAATATCTAAATATAGTATAACCATAGCCAATATCAGCTGGCGGAACGGAGTAAAAATGAAAAATATTCAGGGGCTTACCGCAGAGGAAGTTAAAAGGTCAGCAAAGGAATACGGAAAAAACAGACTTACGCCTAAGAAAAAGCGTAGCTTTTTTAACGTGTATTGGGATAACTACAATGACCCTATAATCATTGTACTGCTCGTTGCACTTGGAATAAATGTTATGTTCACTTTTATAGGCAAGGTGGATTGGCACGAGTGTGCGGGAATACTTCTCTCTGTTATTATCTCCACTTTTGTATCTGCCATTTCTGAATACAGTAACGAAAACACCTTTCAAAAACTGCACGACGAGGCAACAAACACCAACTGCAAGGTATGGAGAGACGGAAAGCTGTGCGAAGTGCCGATTTCGGATATAGTAGTGGGAGATACCTTGCTGTTGCAGTCAGGCGATTTGGTTCCTGCTGACGGCAGAATATTAGATGGCTCTGTTATGATTGACCAATCTCCCCTAAACGGCGAAAGCAAGGAGATTGAGAAAAAGTCTGACGGAAGATTGCCGAAAAGACCGAAATTTAATGATTTTTGGAATGATTACAGTGTGTTCAGAGGATGTGTTGTATGTTCGGGTGAGGCGGCAATGGTTGTGGATACTGTTGGTGATAACACGGTATATGGCAAGCTTGCAGATGAGGCACAGGAGGATAGCAGAGAAAGCCCGTTGACAGTTAAGCTGACAGGACTTGCCAAAAGTATAAGCAAGTTTGGTGTGATAAGTGCCATTGCAATTATCATCATCAGCTTTTTTGATGACGCTTTTATTGCAAATAACTTTAATCCGGCTTTGATTTCCAACTATTTTTCTGATGCGGCTCAGGTTTTTTCGGACCTTGTCGGCTCCCTTATAATCGGAATTATAGTCATTGTCGTTGCTGTGCCTGAGGGGTTACCCCTTATGATTGCCATTGTTTGTTCGCTTAATATGAAGAAGATGCTGAAGGCAAATGTCCTTGTCAGAAAGCTAATCGGCATTGAAACAGCAGGAGGAGTAAATATTCTGTTTACCGACAAAACAGGAACAATCACAATGGGAAAGCCTAAAGTTATCAAATTTATTGACGGCAAAGGAAACGAGTGCGAGAGCTTTGATAAACTGTCAAACGAGCTTGCAAGGCTTGTGGGGCTGTCTGTTGCCGCCAATTCGTCCGCACGATTTTCAGGTAAAAAGGTCATTGGCGGAAACGCCACAGAAAAGGCTTTGCTTGAATTTACAGGCAGACGCGGAGCGGTGATGAATGGTGTGCAGATTTTGATGAATGTGCCATTTTCTTCAAGTAAAAAATATTCTATGGCAGGTATATATAGCGGTAAAAAGCTCACTTTGGTAAAAGGCGCGCCTGAAATAATAATTGCCAAATGTACAAAATTCTATGACGAAAACGGCAAGAAAGAAAAATTCAATTTCTCCGCCATTGATAAAACTCTTAAAATCAATGCGAAAAATTCTATGCGTTTGATTGCTCTTGCCGTAGCTGATGAATTTGCAACTGACGATAATCTGCCCGATAATATGACACTTGTTGGCATTGCCGCCATTCGTGATGATGTACGCCCTGAGGCGAGAGAGGCTATAACCGACGTCTTGCGTGCAGGGATACAGATTGTTATGATTACAGGTGACAGAGCCGAAACTGCCGCAGCAATTGCAAAAGAGGCAGGCTTGATGTGTGATGGTGATTTGGTTTTAACCTCTGAGGAATTATCAAAGATGTCCGACGGCGAGATACGAGGTATACTAAAGGATTTAAAGGTGGTTGCAAGGGCGATGCCCTCAGACAAGAGCAGGTTGGTAAAAATTGCTCAAAGTATGAATTATGTTGTGGGAATGACAGGTGACGGAGTAAATGATGCGCCTGCGTTAAAGCTGGCTGATGTGGGCTTTGCAATGGGTGGCGGTGCTGAGGCGGCTGCCGCGGCGTCTGACATTGTCATACTTGATGATAATTTTAAATCTGTCAGGAATGCTGTTCTGTACGGGCGGACAATATATAAGAGCATAAAAAAATTCATACGCTTTCAACTGACAATCAATGTTGCGGCTGTAACTGTTTCTATGCTCGGCCCAATTGTCGGGGTGGAAAAACCATTGGATATTTCGCAGATGATATGGACAAATTTAATGATAGACAGTCTTGCGGCAATAGCCTTTGGCGGAGAACCTGCCCTCAACAAGTTTATGAAGGAAAAACCTCGCAAAAGAGATGAAGCAATTATTGATAACGAGATGTGGAGCGGTATTATAGTGGACGGCCTGTATATATGTCTGCTGAGTCTGTTATTCTTTACTTTGCCATCAATTAAAAATGTATTCAGAGCCGATATAAACGACATATACTTCTATACAGGGTATTTTACATTTTTTATATTTATAAGTGTGTTCAATGCGTTTAATGCTCGGTGCGACGGCTTGGACCTGTTGGAAAATCTGTCGCTGAATAAGCAGTTTATAACCGTTATGTCAGGAATATCAGCGGTTCAGATTATTATGACCTACTACGGCGGAAGTTTGCTGAGGACAGCAGGACTTAATACATACGAATGGTGCGTTGTACTGCTTTTTGCTGCCACTATCTTTCCGATTGAATTTATCAGAAAGTATATTTTGAATAAGTTTAGGCATACTGTATAAATCAGGAGATGATATAATGGGTAAACGAATATGTGCAGCTGCTTTTATTTTAATTTTATTTCTGCTTGACATAAATGTATATGCAAAACCTGAGGTTTCGGCACATTCTGTAATAGTAATCGAGAAAAACACAGGCAGGGTTTTATATGAGAAAAACGCAGAACAACGAATGCCAATGGCAAGTACGACTAAAATTATGACAGCTATTGCGGCTCTTGAAAGCGAAATTCCTCTTGACGACTTAATGGAGATATCAGCTCAAGCGGCAAATGTTGAGGGATCAAGTATGTATTTAAAGGCAGGGGAAAAGCTGACAATGCGTGAACTGCTGTACGGACTTATGCTCTCCTCAGGTAATGATGCGGCAGTGGCTGTGGCTGAAGCAGTATCAGGTACACAAGAGGAATTTAAGAACACACAGAGGAATAAAGCGCAGATTGGGATTTTGGGAGTTACGGATGAACAGACAGCCCTGCTGCGTCAAAACAAAGATATTTCATGGATCGGAGAATGCTCCGCTATTGGCTTTTTTCATGTGGATGATAAAACAATCACGGTTGCTTACGGAGATGAAGATTACTTTTTGCATCAGGAAGAAAAGATTTTACAGGGAAGTGTGCCGCAGAAAGAAAACGAGATTATGCTTCCGCAGAATTATATTGACTTTTTAGGAAAAGCGTATAAAGCTGGCGATGTTATTTCTCTTGACGTGACCGGCAAAGGGCAGAAAGCGGAATATACGCTTTCTGGTATTCTGGACGACACAAAAGAAAGCAACGGATATTTTATTTATGTCAGTAA
>CADAVS010000038.1 GCA_902791425.1 uncultured Ruminococcus sp. | reverse complement strand
GCGGAGGATGTAGATAGGCTGACGCCTATCAAAGACGACAAGCCGAAAGATGCCTAAATTAATTGTTTTTGGCAGGTTCGGATTTGTACTTTCACCCTATGCCTCGGAAACGCATATGGGCGTAATAATCTCTTATCATTTCTTGCCCTGCGGATAAGAGGAATTTAATTGCTATTTGTGCCGACGCAGGGCGGCAAAATGGAGATTATTATGACAAAAATAAAAATATGCGGACTCAGGCGTTCTTGCGATATAGATTATGTAAATGAACTTATGCCTGAATATATAGGCTTTGTGTTCGCACAAAACAGCAAAAGATATGTTACATTTGAACAGGCGGAAAAGCTTCGGCATAAACTAAATGACGGCATTATTCCGACAGGGGTATTCGTCAACGAGGATATATCCAATATAGAATATCTTGTAAAAAAGGGCGTTATAGATGCTGTTCAGCTTCACGGAGTTGAGAACAGAAAATACACAGAGGCTTTAAAAAATAAAGTCAAATGCCCGATAATACAGGCCTTTTCCATTAAATGTGCTGAGGATATAAAACAGGCGGAAAAATCAAAAGCTGATTATATTATGCTTGACTCGGGCGGAGGAACGGGAACACAGTTTAATCATTCGCTTATCAGCGGAATAAAGCGTGATTTCTTTATCGCAGGAGGTCTTGACAGCGAAAATGTGGCTGATATAATATCGAAATTCAAACCCTATGCAGTTGATGCAAGCTCTTCGTTGGAAACCGATGGTGTTAAAGATAAAAGTAAATTAACGGCATTTGTAAATGCTGTCAGAGATGGAGGAAACAAAAATGAGTAACCCAAAAGGCAGATTTGGAATACACGGCGGACAATATATCCCCGAAACCTTGATGAACGCAATAATCGAACTCGAACAAGCGTACGAGCATTACAAAAATGATGGGGAGTTTAACAGAGAGTTAACTCAGCTTTTAGATGAATATGCAGGACGTCCGTCAAGGCTTTACTATGCTGAAAAAATGACAAAGGACTTAGGGGGTGCAAAAATTTACCTTAAGCGTGAGGATTTAAACCATACAGGCTCACATAAAATCAATAACGTATTGGGTCAGGCTCTTTTGGCAAAAAAGATGGGCAAAACCCGATTGATAGCCGAAACGGGTGCAGGTCAGCACGGCGTCGCAACCGCAACTGCCGCGGCACTTATGAATATGGAATGTGTTATCTTTATGGGCAAGGAGGATACAGAACGTCAGGCACTTAACGTATATCGTATGAAACTGCTCGGTGCCGATGTAGTGCCTGTTACAACGGGTACGGCAACTCTTAAGGATGCGGTATCTGAGGCTATGCGTGAGTGGACAAAGCGTATTGACGACACGCACTATTGTCTTGGCTCTGTTATGGGACCTCACCCGTTTCCGACTATTGTCCGTGATTTTCAGGCGGTAATTTCAAGGGAAACAAAGGCACAGATTTTAGAAAGGGAAGGCCGTTTGCCTGATGCTGTAATTGCCTGTGTGGGCGGCGGTTCAAATGCAATCGGCAGCTTCTACCATTTTATTCCTGATGAGTCGGTAAAGCTCATAGGCTGTGAGGCGGCAGGCAGAGGAATAGACACCTTCGAAACGGCCGCAACGGTTAATACGGGTAAATTGGGAATATTCCACGGAATGAAGTCCTACTTCTGTCAGGACAAATATGGTCAGATAGCACCTGTATATTCCATATCGGCAGGTCTTGACTATCCCGGTGTAGGACCTGAACACGCAAATCTTCACGATATCGGCAGAGCGGAGTATGTTCCTGTAACAGATGAAGAAGCGGTTTGTGCTTTTGAATATCTCTCCAAGGTTGAGGGTATCATACCTGCGATAGAGTCTGCTCACGCGGTGGCACACGCGATTAAAATTGCACCAACAATGGATAAAGATAAAATAATAGTTATTACAGTTTCGGGACGCGGAGATAAGGACTGTGCCCAGATTGCAAGATACAGGGGGGTAGATATCCATGAGTAAGATAAAATCAGCATTTGAAAACGGCAAGGCGTTTATTCCGTTTATAACCTGCGGAGATCCTGACCTTGAAACAACAGAAAAAGTAGTCCGTGCGGCTGCGGAAAACGGAGCGGATTTGATAGAGTTAGGCATTCCGTTTTCAGACCCGACGGCAGAAGGCCCTGTTATTCAAGGGGCGAATATGAGAGCCTTGGCAAACGGTACAACAACGGATAAGATTTTTGATATGGTAAAGAATATTCGCAGGGATATTAATATTCCCATGGTTTTTATGACTTATGCAAATGTGGTATTTTCATACGGAGCGGAGAGGTTTATTTCAATATGCAATCAGATTGGTATTGACGGACTTATTTTACCTGATTTGCCATTTGAAGAAAAAGACGAATTTTTACCAATATGCCGCAAGTATGATGTGGACTTGATTTCGCTTATCGCACCTACTTCAGCCGGACGCATTGAAATGATTAGCCGCGAAGCAGAAGGGTTTATTTACATAGTTTCGAGCCTTGGCGTAACAGGGACAAGAAGTGAAATATCAACGGACTTAGAAACACTTGTGTCTATGGTGCGTCAGAATACCGATGTTCCGTGTGCGATTGGATTTGGGATATCAACGCCTGAGCAAGCGAAGAAAATGGCAGGTATAGCAGACGGGGCAATTGTTGGCTCGGCTGTTGTTAAAATAATTGAAGAATACGGCAGAGCTTCCGCAAAACACGTAGGCGAGTTTGTGAAGAGTATGAAGCAAGCAATATCCTAAATTGCCTGTGGCAAGCTGCGAATAATGAACAGCGGTTGCGTAATATTTTTATTGGTTGGAAAACGAAGTGCCGGCAGGAGCAAGCCCCTGCCCTACAAAAATCGAAATAATTTTTTTGCTTTATGAATGTGTTGATTACACAACGCTATGTACGATAGTGCAAAAATTATTGAATTTAGGACAAATATGTAGCTTGAAAAGAGTACTGCAATGTGATAAAATACTATGGAAAACCTATATAGAGGAGGAAGTGTGATGAGCGTAGATTTTAACGCTGTCCTTTCAAAGTTTAGTATTGAGTCTAAAATAAGTGATTACGGCAACGGTCATATAAATGATACATATTGTACCGAAACACCTAAATATATTATGCAGAGAATAAATACAGATATATTTAAAAACCCTTATAAATTAATGGAGAACATAGAAAATGTTACTCAGTTTATTCGCAAAAAGGTAAAAGAGAGAGGCGGAGACCCCGACAGAGAAACGCTGACTATTATGAAGACCGTTTCAGGCGATAACTGCTATAAATTAGACGACAACAACTTCTTCAGAGTGTACAAATTTATAAGTGATACAAAAACTGTCGAGAATGATAAGACATATGACGATTTATATAATGCGGGAATAGGCTTTGGAAGATTTCAGAGAATGCTCGACGATTTTCCCGTTGACGTACTGCACGAAACTATTGCGGATTTTCACAATACACCCAAAAGGGTTGAGAACTTGAAAAAGGCGATTGCCGAAGATAAAATGAAACGTGCAGAGGAAGTGAAAGCGGATATAGATTTTGCACTTGAATGTGCGGAGTTTGCAGACGTTGTTACAAGCGGAATTGCAAGGGGTGATATTCCTGTCAGGGTAACTCATAATGATACCAAAATAAACAATATACTATTTGATGCCAATACAGGTGAGGCTGTTGCTGTAATAGATTTGGATACGGTTATGCAGGGCAGTGCATTGTACGATTTTGGTGATGCATTGAGAATGGGTGCATCAACAGCAGCAGAAGATGAGATTGATTTGGATATTGTCAAATTTGATATTGAGGCATTTGCTGCCTTTGCAAAAGGTTTTTTGTCAGAAACGAAAGATGTATTGACAAAAACAGAAATTCAGCTTTTGCCATTTTCGGTTAAGCTGTTGACATACGAATGCGGAATAAGATTTTTGACAGACTACTTAGAGGGTGACACGTATTTCAAAATACACAGACCTTCACACAATATTGACAGAGCGAGAAATCAGTTCAAGCTCGTAAAAGAAATGGCTGAAAATGAATCCCGTATGAGTGATGTAATTAAAGAGATATGTAAATAATAAAAAGTCATAATCACAGTTTGATGTGGTTATGACTTTTTGTCATTTGACATTCTGCTTCTTTTGCGAATTCTCCGGAAACGTTGAAGGCGTGGTTCATAGGGCCGCTGCCCTTGCCTAAATCAAGCATAGCATTGAGTGCTCCCGATATGTATGCCTTGGCACGCTTAACAGACTCGCAGATATCAAAGCCTTTGGCAAGGTTTGCGGCAATAGCACTTGAAAGAGTGCAACCTGTTCCGTGGGTGTTGGGATTGTCAATCCTATCTCCGTTAAACCAAATAAGCTTTTGGTTCATATACAATAAGTCGTTTGCATCGTTCAGACTGTGACCGCCCTTGCAAAGAACAGCACAACTATATCTTTCGCCTATAAGTTTTGCGGCTGTTTCCATAGCATTTATGTTTTTGATTTCCATTCCTGAAAGAACTTCTGCCTCAGGTATGTTTGGCGTAATAAGCGTTGCAATGGGCAACAATTTAGTTTTCAGAGTTTCAATTGCGTTGTCATTTATAAGTTTTGCTCCGCTTGTTGCAATCATTACGGGGTCAACAACAATGTTTTCGGCAGACAGGGCGGATAGACTGTCGGCTATGGTTTCAATCAGCTCTGATGAGGCAACCATACCGATTTTTACGGCATCAGGACGTATATCGCTGAACACTGCGTCAATTTGCTTTTTCAGAAAATCCGCAGGAACCTCCATAATTCCAGAAACACCCGTTGTGTTTTGAGCAGTAAGTGCTGTTATGGCACTCATAGCGTAAACACCATTCATAGTCATAGTCTTTATATCTGCTTGAATACCTGCACCTCCGCAGGAGTCGCTCCCTGCGATTGATAATGCTGTTTTCATTTTATATCTCCTTTTATGTTTTTTTCGGGGCGATGTGAGCATAGTCCCCTTTTGTCCCGTTTGTCAGTGCAAATGGCGTTCAACCAAGGCTCCCTTGTGTAAAGGGAGCTGTCAGCGTAGCTGACTGAGGGATTGGGAATTGTGGCTGATTATTTTGAAGAAACATAATTCCAAAAAGAATTAAAGTCTGTGTAATCCTCCATAAAATAATCTGCGGTTGCAATAATTTCGCTTCTGTCGTCTATGCTTGTGGCATCAGATACGCCAACCGTGATAAAACCTGCCGACTTCGCCGATTTAATTGCGAATATAACGTCCTCAATCACAACTGTTTGATTGGGTGGTGTATTCATATAATCGGCCACCTGATGATATATATACGCTTCGCGTTTGTTGGTATTAAATTCCTTGCAAGAGAATATACGCTTGAAGTATTTATAAATATCAAGCCTTGTAAATGCCGATTTTAAAAGCTCAATATCGGAGGAGGTTGCAACGCACATAGGAATTTGCCGTTGCTGCAGTTCTGCCAAAAAATCTTTTATTCCTTTTTTAAGCTCTACATCTTCTCTGTAAAACTGTGAAATAATTGCGAACATACCATCTTCAATTTCGCTTTTTGAAAGATTTAAATTGTAATGATTTTTAATATGTTCACAGCCTTCTTGCATAGATAAGCTAAACAATTCTTTTGCAAGAGTAGGTTCCGCCTCAATGTTCAGACTCTTTAAATACCGAATGCCGACCTCCTGCCAAATACCCATAGAGTCTATCAGTGTTCCGTCAGCATCAAAAATTATTCCTTTAATCATAAATGTCTACCGCCTTTTTGGATTGTTGCAAATTTATTTTATGTCATTTATATACACATCAAAAACAGAGTCCCCGACAATCAGGCTGAAGTTTGAGCCCTTAAGATATACAGTGTCACGAACCGATATGCCGTGGTCATTTTTTATACCCTCAACAGACAGAGTTATTATTCCCTTGGACTTGTCAGGAACTTCGTCAATCGGTTGAAATTCGGAGCTTATAACCTTGCCAAGCTCTGTGCCTGAGGTGCCGTCTATACATTCGCTGTCAGAGGATATGCCATATAATAAATCATTCGGTGCCTCGTCACATACGCATACCACCTCAAAATTTTTAACATCATTACTACTGCCTTGAACTATTTTGTATATCAATGCTATCAGACTTAGTATAACTAAGGCAATTATAATCAAATCTATTAAGTTAAACTTCCATATAATTTTTTTATCCATCATTATCACCTATCTTTTCTATATTATAAACTACATTGTTTTGTATTACAAGTGTTTTATTTTATAATCTTTTGTCATTTTGTATTATATATGGTAGGTATAGTTATGTATGTGTCACAATTTGTATATGGAAATATTTTGCATTTATACCATATATTGTGTTAAAATATACATAAAGCCACAATAAAATATTGAAAAATATGGGAATATAAGGAGGAAAATAAAATGTTGTTAGATTACAAAAGAGGAACAGAAATCAGAGAGATAGAGAGGCGAAATCCTGTTGCGGAAATGGCGGTGGCAAGCCGAAACTTTACAAAGTGCGGTGATGTAAGAACCATACCCATTAAAAATATTGCCCCCAATCCAAATCAGCCGAGGAGAGAGTTTGACAAGGCGGCACTTCAGGACTTGGCTATTTCTATTATGGAGTACGGGCTGATGCAACCGATAACCGTAAGGCAGACGGGAGCCTTTGATTATGAGCTTATCGCAGGGGAGAGAAGATTGACCGCGTGTAAAAGTCTTGGTATGACTTATATCCCTGCCATAGTGATGAAGGCTGACGATACAGACAGTGCCATTCTCGCTCTTGTGGAAAACATACAGAGGGAAAATTTGAATTACATAGAGGAGGCAGAGGCTTACTGTACATTAATAGAAGAACACGGCTTGACTCAAGAGGAGCTTGCCGACAAGCTGGGAAAAGGACAGTCCACCATTGCAAATAAAATAAGGATACTGAGGTTATCGCCTGAAATAAGAAAGATTTTAGCGGAGAACTCGTTGACCGAAAGGCACGCAAGGGCGTTGCTTAAATTGCCTGAGGAACGACAAAGGTTGAGAGTTTTAAAGATTATCACCGACAGGGGATTAAATGTTGCTAAAACAGAGGAGCTGATAGACAGGCTTTTAAGCAGTGATGAACTGCCGAAGGTTGAGCCGAGAAATATGAAAGTCTTTAAGGACTTGAGAATATTTACCAATACAATTAAACAGGCGGTTGATATGATGAAGAAGTCGGGAATTGCGGCAAAGGCTAAAAAGTGTGAAAACGATAAATTTATTGAATACACTATAATAATACCTAAAAACTCTGATGAAATATAAAGCATTACAAATGTATATTATTTGTTAAAAAAGTTTGAAATTTTTTATTTTTGCTTGACATTGAGTAGATATTACCTTATGATAAATGAGGTAAGGTTTTTATTGATAAAATATCGGAGGTAATTATGGTGAGCAAGACAGTAATACCTGATGGGTACAAATCATCACTTGAGATGTATGATACTCAATCAGCCATAGAATTTATAAAAAAGAATTTTGTTCAGCACTTCACCCAGGCGTTGAACTTACGCAGGGTTACGGCTCCGCTGTTTGTCACAACAGATAGCGGATTAAACGATAACTTGAACGGAGTTGAAAGACCGGTGTCTTTTGATATTCCCGACGCCAACACTGATGCACAGGTTGTTCATTCCCTTGCAAAGTGGAAAAGAATGGCACTGAAAAAATATGATTTTAATATGGGTAAGGGCCTTTACACGGATATGAATGCAATCAGACGTGATGAAGAGCTTGACAATGTCCATTCAATCTATGTTGACCAATGGGATTGGTGTAAGATTATATCAAGGGAACAGAGAAATGTTGACTTTTTAAAAGAAACAGTAAAGCAAATCGTGTTTGCCCTCTGTGACACTCTTGACGAGTTAAAGCGTTCTTACCCTGCGGTGAACGTCAATATTAACAGAAACATAAAGTTCATAACCACTCAAGAGCTTGAGAATATGTATCCTGATAAAACGCCAAAGGAAAGAGAAAATCTGATTACAGAGAAGTATAAGACTGTATTTATTATGCAGATAGGCGACCTGCTCAAGTCCGGTGAAAAGCACGATGGGCGTGCTCCTGACTATGATGATTGGAAGTTAAACGGTGATATTCTTGTTTGGAATGATGTTTTAAATTCAGCGTTTGAAATATCCTCAATGGGAATAAGAGTGGACGAAGTCTCTCTTGCCGAACAGCTTAAAAAAGCAAACTGCGAAGAACGCAGAGAGCTTCCGTTTCATAAGGCGTTGCTAAATGGCGAACTTCCCCTTACAATAGGCGGAGGAATAGGTCAATCCAGAGTATGTATGCTTCTTTTGGGGAAGGCACACATAGGCGAGGTTCAATGCTCGATTTGGGATGATGAAACAATCGAAGTGTGTGAAAAAGCAGGAGTTGTGTTGCTCTGATTTTCAGGGATGGAGTTATGGTGTGATAAGTCAAATTAAGCCGTGCGACATCCGTCGCACCATAATATATAAAGTGCGGTGATAAAATATGATACAAGTAGTAATAGTTTTAAATAAGGTTGAATGTCTTGATGAGATAATCAAAAAGTTTGTAGAAAATGATATTTCGGGCGGTACAATCATAGACAGCTATGGTATGGCAAGAAGTATCGGCAGAGATGACGCGGAGATACCGTTGTTTTCTATGCTGAAATCTATGTTTGACTTTGATGATGCATCAAGCAAGATTATATTTATGATAGCCGAGGAGGCTCAGGTGAGAACAATATCCAAAATTGTAAATGAGGCAACAGGCGGATTGCAAAATCCCAATACGGGAATTATGTTCTGCACTCCTGTTGTTTACATAGAGGGATTGCGTAAGAATAAGCCTGAAACTGAGCAAAAAAATTAAAAAATACGGGGCGGTTTTTCCGCTCCGTATTTATTTCTCTAACAAAACAGAGCCATCGGTCTTTTGCCGGTGGCTCTGCTTATTGTGTCGGCGTGCAAGCATCAGTTTTTATCACATATGAATTTACCGTCTTTTACGTCAATTTTAATCTTATCGCCTGATTTGACATTGCCCTCAAGCATTTGTTCTGCAATCATATCCTCAACGCCGGATTGAATAACACGTCTGATTGGGCGTGCACCATATACGGGGTCAAAGCCCTCTGATGCGATTTGTGCAATTGCATCATCTGTAAATTCGGCTGTGATATTATTGCTTGCAAGTCTGTCTTTAAGCTGTTTAAGCATCTTGACGGAAATTGACTTTATATCCTCGTTGGTTAACTGATGGAAAACAATCAATTCATCAATACGATTTAGGAACTCAGGGCGAAATGCCTGTTTAACTTCGCTCATAACATCTTCTTTGATTTGCTCGTAATCACGTTCGCTCTGTTCATCGTCACCTGCCGAGAAGCCGAGACTTTTACGAACATCTGTGATTTTACGGGCACCGAGATTTGAAGTCATTATTATTACTGTATTTCTGAAGTCAACACGTCTGCCCTGAGAGTCGGTTAAAATTCCGTCCTCTAATATCTGCAACAGAATATTAAATACATCGGGATGTGCCTTTTCTATTTCGTCAAAGAGAACAACAGAGTATGGCTTTCTGCGTACCTTTTCGGTCAGTTGACCACCCTCCTCATATCCAACATATCCCGGCGGCGAACCCACAAGTCTTGATACAGTGTGTTTCTCCATATATTCAGACATATCAATTCTTATCATAGCATCCTCGTCGCCGAACATAGCCTCTGCAAGAGCCTTTGAAAGCTCTGTCTTGCCCACGCCTGTGGGGCCTAAGAATATAAATGAACCGATAGGCCTTTTTGGGTCTTTAAGTCCGACTCTGCCGCGGCGGATTGCCTTTGAAACGGCAGACACCGCCTCGCTTTGGCCAACTACTCTTTCGTGGAGAATTTCCTCAAGCTTTAACAATCTTTCGCTTTCGGTTTCCTCTATGGACTTTACGGGGATACCTGTCCACATTGAAATAATTTCAGCAATCTCGTTTTCGGTTACCACCGCCTCGTTAGAGCTGTTGTTCTTTTCCCAATTTTCTTTGGTTGAGTTCAGCTTGTCAACAAGGACTTTTTCGTCATCACGGAGCTTTGCTGCCTTTTCGTAATCCTGGACAGTTATTGCGGCTTCCTTTTCCTTTTTGATATCGGCAATCTGATTTTCCAAATCTTTTACGTCAGGGGGAGCGGTAAGGCTCTTAATTCTGATTCTTGATGCGGCCTCGTCTACCAAGTCGATAGCCTTATCGGGCAAAAATCTGTCAGAGATATATCTCGTTGACAATTTTACAGCCGATTCTATTGCCTTGTCTGTGATTTTAACACGGTGGTGTGCCTCATACTTATCACGTATGCCGTGAAGTATCTGTATGCTCTCCTCCTCAGTTGGTTCAGAGAGTGTTATGGGTTGAAATCTTCTTTCAAGAGCGGCATCTTTTTCTACGTATTTTCTGTATTCTTCAAGGGTGGTGGCACCTATCACCTGAATTTCGCCTCTCGCAAGTGCAGGCTTTAAGATGTTTGCGGCATCTATTGCACCTTCGGCGGCACCTGCACCAATGATGGTATGAAGCTCGTCAATAAACAGAATGATATTGCCTGCCTTGTGAATTTCCTCCATAGCTTTTTTGAGCCTTTCCTCAAATTCGCCTCTGTACTTTGCGCCTGCAATCATAGATGACATATCAAGTGCAATAACTTTTTTGTTCTTCAAGATTTCAGGAACATTCCCCGAAACAATTTTTTGTGCAAGACCTTCGGCAACGGCAGTTTTGCCCACACCGGGCTCACCTATAAGACAGGGGTTGTTTTTGGTTCTCCTGCTCAATATTTGCACTACTCTTTCGATTGCCTCATCTCTGCCGATTACAGGGTCAAGTTTGTCCTCTTTTGCCATTTTTGTCAAATCTCTGCCGAACTTCATCAATGTGGGCACGTTGGATGTTCCGCGACCGTGACCTTCGCCTGATGAACTCGGCGAAGCTTCCTGAGAGCCTTCGTTGAGAAGTCCTAAAATTTCGTTATACAGCTTTTGCGGTGATGTGCCAAGCTCTGCAAGAATTTTAACGGCAATGCTCTCGCTCTCACGCAAAATGGCAATCAATAAATGCTCTGTACCAACGTAGTTGTGACCTAAACGTCTTGCCTCAATGTAGCTGTTTTGGATAACACGCTTTGTTCTCGGCGTTGCTTCGGGCGATATACCTGATATCGGTTCGCCTGTACCGATAAGTGCGTCGATTTTTTCTATTACTTGTTCGTCTGTTATATTATTTGACTCTAATATTTTGCCGGCAACACCGTCTGATTCGCGGATAAGTCCGACAAGAAGATGCTCTGTGCCCACATAGTTCTGACCCATTTCAAGAGCCGCCTCTGCGGCATTATTTAAAGCGATTTTTGCTTTTTCTGTAAGTCTGTCTTCAAACATAGTCATAACCTCCTTATGTTATGTTAATTGTTCAATATTCACTCATCATTATAATTTGTAGGGCAGGGGCTTGCTCCTGCCGAATGTGTACGGAACGATGCTACTGCTTGGGTGTCAGCAAAAGCTCCTTGATAATTTCTGCCCTCTTTAAATCTCTGTCTGTTGCATCTAACGTGTTATAGCTTTTCACAATATTTGCAGGGAGAATTGAGTATAAAGCGGTGTTTAGCATTTTGTAGTCTATGGTGTCTATTATACCAAGCTCAACTGCAAATCTGACATCAGAAAGTCTTGTCATTGCCTCGCTTGATGAAAGTATAACCGCATTGGTGAGAACGCCGTAAGAACGCATCAATTTGTCTTTTAAGCGATAGCTTTCGGACTCGTACATCCGTTTGCGAATTTCTCTCTCTTTTTCAATGACCTCGGATATAATTTGCTCAAATCTCTCTATAATGTTTTCCTCTGTTTCGCCAAGAGTTTCCTGATTTGAGATTTGATATATGTTTCCGCTTGCCTTTGAACCCTCTCCGAATATTCCTCTGACTGTCATACCCAGCTGACTCAAGGAGTCGATAATGCTGTTTATGTTCCTTGTCATTGTAAGTGCGGGAAGGTGGACCATAACAGATGCACGCATTCCCGTGCCGAGATTTGTGGGACAACAGGTTAGGTATCCAAACTGCCCGTCAAATGCAATGTCTGCATTTTTTTCAATCTCGTCATCCACTTGATTGGCGGAGTCAAAACACTTTCTTATATTAAAGCCTGCCTCCATACACTGTATTCTCAGGTGGTCCTCCTCGTTTACAAGTACGCATATAGAACTGTCGTCATTGAGCAGTAAGCCTCTTTGTATGCTGTCGTCCATCATTTGCGGACTTATTAAGTGACATTCGGCAAGTGCCTGTTTTTCATAGTCCTTCATTGGATTTAAGTCGACAAATTTCAAATTCAATTTGCTGGCATTTGCAACATCCTTGCACTTTTGAATTACCTGTTCTTGCTGTTCCTTGTCGGCTTTTAGGGGAAAGGGTATTCCCTTAAAGTTTCTTGCAAGTCTGATACGGCTCGACAAAACAACGTCGCTGTCGTTTCCGCTTTCTGTATACCACATAGTTTACGCCTCCTTATTTGTGTCGGTTGATTTCAGCTCTTTTATTTCGTCGCGGAGCTTTGCGGCGGTTTCAAAATCCTGTTTCAAAACAGCGGCATTAAGCTCTGACTCCAATGCGGAAATCCTTTTGTTTCGCATTACTTGTTCGCCGCCTCTGCCGGGGGCTTTGCCTATATGCTCAAAGGTACCGTGTATCTGCTTGAGCGGTCTTTTAATTCTATTTCTGAATACTGAATAACATTCCCCGCAACCGAGCTTGCCTTTTTTCAAAAATTCTGAGTATGGCATATGGCATACGGGACATACGTCAGCTTCAAGCTCGTTGCCGACTGTTTGCTGTTGCTTTGCGGCTGAGAACATCCCGGGAAGAAAGTCACCGATACTAAAGTTCATACTGTGCTTCATTTCACTGTATTCAGGTGATTCTGCGGCACACTCTGAACAAAGATGATGCTCTTCCTTATAACCGTTTACGATTTTTGTCATATGCGTTGTAGCTTCGCGCTTATTACATTTTTCACATTTCATATCTATCATCCTTTCTATATCTTGTTATGCAAGGGTTATCAGCATATTCTTTAATATGTTTGCCCTGAATAAGTCCTGCTCAGGCTGTTTAAGCGGTATTGACTTCTCTGACATAGCGGCAATAATAAGTTTTGCCTCTTTTTGGGAAATTAAATCATAGTCGGCACAATTTCTGATAATTGCAACCGCATCGGTAAACGATACGTACTTTCCGATTGAATTTACAACGTGCATAAGCCTATTGCCCGGTGTAGGGGTAACCCTTGTTATCTTTATATACCCGCCGCCGCCTCGTCTGCTTTCAACTATGTACCCTCTCTCAGGTGAAAACCGCGTCGATATAACGTAGTTTATCTGTGACGGAACACAGCCAAAATGATTTGCAAGCTCATTTCGCTTTAGCTCAATTGCACCATCTTCTTCGGACATCATCTCCTTGATAAATTCTTCGATTATGTTACTGAGTCCCATTTCTTAATCACCCTCTTTATCTGATTTGTCAAACTTTAAATTTGACTTTGACTTTCTTTGACCTTTAATCATATTATAGCACGCTTTTTGCATTTGTCAATAGGTAATTTTAAAATTTTTTAAAAATTTTGAGCCTGGGATAGGGTGAATTACACACCTGTCAAATCAAAGGGAGGGGTGTACTCTTTGACGGCACTGCTCTTTTCCTGAATATAAGCGTTGGTAAAGCCTAAGTCATATGCACAGTCTGTTACGGAGTTATATTCAAAGGAGGTTATTTTGCGGTTTATCTCAGGGAAGTCGCTCAGATTGTTGTTGGGCGTAAACTGACTCATTAAGCTCAGAATAAATTTATCAGTGCCATAATTAGTTTTAAGATATTTAAGGATTTCAATGGAGTCCTTGCGGTGTGATGGCAAAACAAGATGGCGGACAATAACGCCTTTTTGCATTAATCCGTCTTTGTCAAATGTGGGCTTTCCCGTCTGTCGTATCATTTCGGACAGAGCGTTGACAGCAATGTCGAAATAATTGTCGGCAAGGCTGTATTTTTTGGCAAGGGCATTGTCCATATATTTAATGTCTGTCAGATATATGTCTACAAGACCGTCAAGGGTGTTAAGACTATCGGCAAGCTCGTAACCCCCACAGTTATACACAATGGGAATACCGATATCGCTCTTTATTTCGGACAGAACATTTTTTATCTGAGATAGGTAGTGAGTGGGTGTAACAAGGTTTATGTTGTGGGCACCCTTTTCTTTAAGCTCGTAACAAATTTGGGCAAGTCTGTCTTCTGTAATTTTGGCACCGTTGTTTTTATAGCGGCTGATTTCTATGTTCTGACAGTAAACACATTTTAAGTTGCAACCGCAAAAGAATATTGTGCCGCTGCCGTGACCTCCGCTTATGCACGGCTCTTCCCAATGGTGCAGTGCCGCACGTGCGATATGAATTTTGTTGTCCGCACCGCAAAAGCCTTTTGATTTTGAACGGTCAGTATTGCATTTGCGAGGGCAGATATTGCATTGATTATTCATAATTTGCATTTCACCAACTTATAATTTTTGTATGATGATATATTTTAACACATAAACTATATCAGTTCAATATTATTTGAAAGTTTAGTCTAAATTGCAATATCAAATAGGACATTTTGAAAAAGAAAATCAGAGCAGTGATAATTAAAGATTTTACGAGGTAAATTGTTAATCCAATGTTCGACA
>CADAVS010000037.1 GCA_902791425.1 uncultured Ruminococcus sp. | reverse complement strand
ACCTTTCTTTTGTGGATTTGTTTTTTAGTCGAAACTATTTTACCACAATTTTTGGTTGTTGTCATTTTTTAATGTAACATATCTATTTTAACACTACAACATACAAATTTTGTTGCACAAATTTTAAAAATGTGATACACTTAAGGAAATTAAAAGAAAGGTAGGACAATTTATGAATGTATATGACTTTGATGGGACAATATATCACGGTGACAGTACCGCAGATTTTATTTCCTGGTGCGTAAAGAAAAAGCCCTCACTTATATTTAAACATATAAAAAAGACTCTGCCGTCTTTTTTAGCATACAAAACCTCATTATGCTCTAAGACCGACTTCAAGGAAAATATGTATTCCTATCTATTACATTTGAAAGATGCAGAAAACCTTGTAAAGGAATTTTGGTTTACACATATAAACAATATTGCAAATTGGTATTTAGAACAAAAAAACGCCGACGATATCATAATCTCGGCATCTCCTGAATTTTTACTTAAACCTTTATGTGACAAATTGAATGTCCGCTTGCTCGCCTCTAAAGTCGATATAGACACAGGCTGTTACTTGGGAATTAACTGTTTTGGTGCTGAAAAAACAAGACGGTTTTACGAAGTCTACGGCGGTGAAATAGACAACTTCTATTCAGACTCTAAATCAGATGAACCCCTTGCACTTCTCGCACACTCCGCCTATATGGTGGATAGTGATAAAATTACTCCTTGGGTTTTTGATTGATTTCAAGAACTGTCAAGGCTTTATCCTTTACAGTAAATTTAATATTATAACAGCCATAAAACATTCCGTAAACACGTTCATCGTCATTTTGATATGACGGACGAGGGTCAACAGATAAAATATCTGCAATATTCTCAAGTGTATTTTGTGGAATGTCTTTTATTATTCCGTCTTTAAATTTGACATCAAGTATGTCATTGCATATATCCTCGGTAAAACCGCCTGTTGCATCAATATGACAATCTACGTATGGCAGATACGGCTTTATATCAAATATAGGCGTTCCGTCAACCATATCCGCTCCCGAAACGTAAAGAACAGGACCTTCTTCTCTGTCAAATTCTATCTTGTCAAGAGCAACACTTGACAGACCGATTCTGTTAGGACGAAAGGGCGAACGTGTTGCAAATACACCTACCCTTTTGTTTCCGCCAAGCTTTGGCGGCCGTACGGTTGGTGACCAAGGCTTATCTTTGTCTATTTCAGAAAATTCCCATATTATCCAAATATGCGAAAAATTTTCTAATTCTCTGAACGCCTCCGCACGTCTGTATTTTGGTTCAAAAATTATTTTACCACACATTCCGCTTGTAATACCGCTTTGACGCGGTACGCCAAACTTATCGCGAAAATTTGTCCTTATATGTGCTATAATCTCCATAATACCACTTTTAAATCCTAATCCTCTTCTATTATTCTGTTATCTGCAAGTCTTTCTTCGTCTGACTTCCTGTTGAATAAAGAATGAGCCTTTCCCCATTTTCTTTTTCTTATTTCAGACAATTTCTCCTCTTGTTCCGCTGTATTTGGATAATTCTCACTCATTTCAACGATTTTTTCGCAGTATTCTCTGTTTTTCCTTTTAAGACACAGTGCATTAATTGTCATTGCCATAAATGCCAAAAAGAACATCGCCGCAATAAACTTCCAGATACCATTCTTTTTCATACAGCATTTTCCTAAATCATAGTACTCTCTCATAAGCCCTACCTCCATTATTTTTATTCCGTTTTTATATTTCTCCCATATTTCAAAAAATTATGCTTTAAATTTTTTTCAAATTTTCTATCTCTCGACATACTTAACATTTTCTTCGCCAAGCAGGCTAATAAGTCTGTCTATACGCCTATCATTTTTATTAACCATCATAGTTTTAGGTGCTTTTATCTTTTGTTTTGTGTCCTCAAAAACAATAACAACCTCTGTGTCGCCGTTTGCGTCACGCAAAATTTCCTTAACGTTTGTCATTGTTTGTACATCACGGGAGTCAAACCTGATATACAGTCTTGATTTTCTTTTTGCTGAGGTGTCAAGAAGATTAATGTTTTCAAGCCTTATTTTAGGCGGTGCATCCTCTGATATGTCTAAGTTGCCGCTTATTGTGACAATTTTATCCACATATGTCAGTTCATCAAAGCGTTTAACCTGCGACGGAAATATGATAATTTCAATACTGCCCGTCAGGTCCTCAACCTCAATATACCGCATAATTTCACCTTTTTTAGTAAGCTGATTACGCGATTTAGTGATAATTCCCGACAATGTTACTTGGTCACCTATATTAAATCTATGATTTTCGTTTTCACATAATTCGGCTACGGAACAAGTTGACATTGCTTTTACAGCCTCAGTACAGCTATCAAGAGGATGTCCCGACACATACATTCCTATGGTTTCTTTCTCCATTGCCAGAATTTCATTTTTAGGGAACTCTTCTATATCTATAAAGTTATCAAGCTTTACAGATATGCCCTCCATATTTCCAAACATATCAATCTGCCCCGGCATAATCTGCTTTGTTTTGCTTACCGCATCATCAAGGACAGACTCATATACATTCATAAGTACAGATCGTTTAAGTCCAAGCTCGTCAAAAGCACCGCTTTTTATCAGATTTTCGACTACACGCTTATTTACTTTACGCTGAGCCATTCTGTCACAAAAGTCTGTAAAACCTGTGAACTCTCCATTTTTTCTACGTTCTTCCTCAATCTCGTCAACAACAGCACCGCCAACATTTTTAACGGCAGCAAGACCAAATCTTATCTTTCCGTTATCCACAGAGAATGTGCGTCCGCTCTTGTTTATCGACGGCGGCAATATAGTGATACCAAGTCTTTTTACCACCTCAATGTATTTAGCCACCTTAGCAGAGCTGTCTATAAACGAAGTCAAAAGTGCAGCAAAAAACTCTGTGGGATACTTGTTTTTAAGCCAGGCAGTCTGATATGCCACAACAGCATAAGCGGCGGCGTGGGATTTATTAAATGCATATGATGCAAAGTCCATCATATCGTCAAATATCTCGGCTGCAACCCTTTCATCTACACCTCTTTTAATCGCACCATCTACGCAAGCACCGTTTTCCTCTGTGCCATATATGAAATTCTGCCGCTCCTGAGCCATAACATCTGCTTTCTTTTTGGACATAGCACGTCTTACAAGGTCAGCTCGTCCCAGAGAATATCCGCCAAGCTCACGAACAATTTGCATAACCTGCTCCTGATACACAATACAGCCATATGTCACATCAAGAATATGCTCAAGCATTGGGTCTTTATATGTTATATCAGACGGATTGTTTTTATTTTTAACATAAGTCGGTATCGAGTCCATAGGTCCCGGCCGATAAAGCGATATGCCCGCTATAACATCTTCCAGCGAGTTCGGCTTAAGTTCCTTCATAAACTGCTTCATACCTGAACTTTCAAGCTGAAATACGCCGTCTGTTTCGCCTTGAGAAATCATTGCGTACACATCTGTATCATCCATATCCAATTTGTCAAAGTTAACATCAACACCGTGTTCTTTTTTGATGTGGTTAATAGCATCACGAATAACCGTCAAGGTTCTAAGTCCCAGGAAGTCCATCTTCAAAAGTCCCAAACGTTCAATGGTGGTCATTGTGAATTGAGTTGTTATAACGTCATCATTCTTCTGCAAAGGCACATAATTTCGTATGCCTCCGCTTGTTATAACAACACCTGCGGCGTGAGTAGACGTGTGCCTTGGCAAACCTTCAAGCTCAATGGCAGTGTCAACTAATTTTTTTATCTGAGGATTTCCGTCATACAGCTCTTTTAGCTTATAATTTACATTCAGTGCCTTTTTAATGGTCATCTTCAGTTCCATAGGAATTTCCTTTGCAACTTCATCGACAACGCCATACGGGACATTTAATGCACGCCCCACATCTCTGATGGCAAGACGTGCCGCCATAGTACCAAATGTGACAATTTGTGCGACATTATCCTCTCCGTACTTTTGATTTACATATTCTATAACCTCACCTCTGCGTTCATAACAGAAGTCAATGTCAATATCGGGCATACTCACTCTTTCGGGGTTTAAAAATCGTTCAAAAATAAGACCGTATCTGATTGGGTCAACATTTGTAATATGCAGACAATATGCAACAACACTGCCTGCCGCACTCCCTCTGCCCGGGCCTACCATAATGTTGTTGGTTCTGGCATAATTTATAAAATCCCACACAATCAAAAAATAATCTACATACCCCATTGAATTGATTGTGCTGAGTTCATAGTCCATTCTATTTCTGACAGTTCCGTCATCATCGGGATACCTTTCCGCAAGACCGCTCTCCGACAGCTTTCTTAAATATTCGTAGGAAGTCAGCCCACCGGGAATGTCAAACCTCGGCAAATGGAGTTTTCCAAACTCAATATCCACATTACAGCGTTCAACGATTTTTGAAGTATTGTCTATTGCCTCAGGAATATAAGCAAACAGTTCTCGCATCTCGTCTTCCGATTTAAGATAAAGCTGATCGGTGCTCATCTTCATTCTGTCGTCATCATCTACCGTCTTGCCCATCTGAATACACATAAGTATGTCTTGAAACTCAGCATCACTTTGCTTAACATAATGTACGTCATTGGTAGCAACAACCTGCAAATCAAGTTCATTTGCAAGGGTAATGAGATCACGGTTAAGCTTTTTTTGCTCTATAATGCCGTGGTCTTGTATTTCAATAAAATAATTATTTCTGCCGAATATCTCTATAAATTCCTCCGCCTTACGCTTTGCCTCAGCATAGTTACCCACAAGAAGTTGTCGTGACAATACGCCTGCCATACACGCACTCAATGCGATTATACCCTCGCTGTTTTCACGCAATACCTCCATATCAACACGCGGGCGGTAATAAAACCCATCAATAAACCCTGTTGACACAATTTTCATCAAATTGTGATAGCCGATGTTATTTTCCGCAAGGAGAATTAAATGACAGCTTTGAGAGTCAAGCTCGTGAGTTTTGTCAAATCTTGACCTGGCGGCAACATACACCTCACATCCGATTATAGGCTTAATTCCGTTTTTCAAGGCACACTCGTAAAAGTCAATTACTCCGTACATATTTCCGTGGTCGGTAATAGCCATTGCCGTCTGTCCCAATTCTTTTGCTCTGTCAACAAGCTTTTCTATAGTGCCCTCTCCGTCTAAAAGACTGTATGCCGTATGTGTATGCAAATGTGTATACGCCATTTCCCCTCACCTCACTTTTATAAGCTCTCTGAAATTTCGATTATCTTTTTCAATCTATGATTTACCCCCGATTTCCCCAAGGGTGGATTTAACAGCTTGCCAAGCTCCTGAAGGCTCATTGACTTGTTTGCAAGCCTGAGTATTGCTATCTCTTTTAAATCAGGCGGCAGCTCATCAAGTCCTATTTTATTATCAATTTTTTCTATCGCCTTAATATGCTTTACCGACGCATCAATAGTTTTGTCATAATTCGCACTTTCAATGTTAATTGAGCGGTTAAAACTATTGTGAATTTCTTTGTCAATTTTAATATTAATAAGCTCCATCTGTGCGTTAAATGCTCCGATAAAACTTAAAAAATCTTCGATAACTTCGCTTCTTTTCGTATATAAAACGTACTTAGACTTACGCGTAACAGTTTTAAACCCAAAGCCCGATTTTGTCAGTAAATTTAAAAAATCATTGTGTAGTCCCATATAAGGTGTTATAATCTCAAGATTGTATGCCTTTTTGGGGTCAATAACCGTTCCTCCGCCCAAAAAGGCACCTTTTACAAAGGCACGGACACAACATTCATTTTTAATAACTTCGCCTGAAATTCTGTATTTGATAAGACCTGTAGCAATATCAATTATACCTAATCTCTCAGCAAGCCTTGATATATCGTCTTTATCAGAAATAACAACCAAACACCTTGAAGACAAATCCGACGTTCTGGTAACACCAACCTTCATATCAAATTTATCTGCAAGTGTGATGTACCGCTCCAATACATCCTCGTTCTCTGTTGCAAATCGTATGCGTTTCAATGTAATATTACTTCCAAAAAGCATCATTCCCGAAAGCTCTGCAAAATCGCAGCAATCGTTGGAATTCTCTCTTTTAAAAAGCTCATTTTTGGTAAATTCAGAAAATGATTTCATTAAATATTCTTCTCCAATATTAAATCATTTTTTCTTTATATGCAATATCCATAATCGTTTCCGCAAGAGCATCAGGATTATGTCTTATGTACTTGTTGTCTATTAAGCCAACCAAATTTCTTTTCACAAGCTTAACAGAGCTGTTTTCAAAACACTTTTCGTCAAGAATGACCGCGTCAGACTCCTTCTCCGCATATCTCTTACGCAACGGAGTATCTATAATCTTGTCATTGACAATGCAATAGTCAATAAAGTCATCACAGGTATTTTCCAAAATGGCACGAATATGGTCGTATGCCGTATACCCATCTGTTTCACCCGGCTGTGTCATAACATTATTTATGTAAACAACAGGGGCGTTGGCATTGCATATCTCGTCAACAAGCTCGTTTACACCGAGTGCCGATAAAATACTTGTGTAAAGACTGCCCGGTCCCAATGTAATTATGTCTGCATTTTTAATCTTTTCTTTTATCTCAGGCAAAAGCCTTGCAACCTTGCCTCTTTTTGTTCTCAAATATACATATTTAATTCTGCTTCCGTATTCAGATACAGCTTTGCCAATGTTAGACTCACCCAATATAAGCTGTCCGCTTTCAAGCTCTGCCACAAGCTCAACATCGGTATCGGTAACAGGATACACAGTACCCGTCACCTTTAAAACGTCACTGACCTGTTTTACCGCCGAAACAAAGTCACCGTCACTTATCCCTGTCATAGCAGCAAGAAACAAATTCCCAAAGCTCTGTCCCGCAAGCATTCCCTCTGTGAACCTGTATCTCAGCAAATCATTCATAATAGGCTCCATCTCAGACAAGGCTAAAATGCAGTTTCTTATATCACCCGGCGGTGGCATATTCAAGTCAGTTCTAAGCATACCACTGCCGCCACCGTCATCAGCAACCGTTACGACAGCCGTGATATTATGGGTGTATTTTTTTAGACCTCTCAGCATTGTTGACAGACCTGTTCCACCGCCTATGGACACAATACTCGGTTCAAAAACATCTTTTTTCATAAAAGACTTTCCTTTCGCTTATCAAATTCCTTTTTTGATATCTCTGTGCGAAACCATAACGTTCTTTCCCATAGCCTTAACCTCGTTGCAAAGTGCCTCTGCAATGGTTACACTCCTGTGATGTCCACCTGTACAGCCTACCGAAATAATAAGCTGAGTCTTTCCCTCTTTTATAAATTGAGGTATCATATATTTGACTAAATCTGTAAGCTTCTTCAAGAACTCGTGGCTCACCTCAGAGTCCATAACATAATCTCTTATACAGGTTTCAAGACCTGTGTGTTCCTTTAGCTCCGGAACATAAAACGGATTGGGCAAAAATCTCACATCAAACACCAAATCAGAGTCGAGAGGAATACCATACTTAAAGCCAAAGGACATAATATGTACAAGCATTTCTCCAAATTCCGAGTCATTACTGTACATAAGCTTTATCTTTTGTCTAAGCTGAGAAGCAGACAGTGTTGACGTATCAATTATCTTATTTGCTTTGTTCTTGATTTCGCTCAGAATTTCACGCTCTTTTTTTATTCCGTCAATAATTCTTCCACCTGACGACAGGGGATGTTCACGCCTTGTTTCCTTGTAACGTCTGATTAACGCCTCATCCGATGCGTCTAAAAACAGAACCTCGTATTCGTATCCAAGCTCCGCCATCTCATCTAAGCCCTCGCTTAGCTTGTCAAACATACTTCCGCCGCGAAGGTCGCAAACCAATACGGCACAGTCATTTACATCAGCACTTTTGTGGTATATCTCAGCGAATTTCGGCATAAGCTCAGGCGGCATATTATCCACACAATAGTCGCCTATATCTTCAAACGCCTTTACCGCTTGAGTCTTTCCCGCTCCGCTGAGCCCCGTAACAATAATAAGTTTCAAACTAACACCTCATTTGCTGCAAAATTCTAAAATTCACCTATAAACTTAACCTCAGGCTCAAGTGTAACACCAAACTTCTTATGAACCTCACCTTTAACATATTCAATTAAATTTTTTACGTCTTCTGCTGTTGCACCGCCGCTGTTGATAATAAAACCTGCGTGCTTTTCCGAAACCTCTGCACCGCCTATCTTTGTGCCTTTTAACCCGGCATCCTGAATAAGCGTACCTGCAAAGTAACCTTCGGGTCGTTTAAAGGTACTGCCTGCACTTGGCTTGTCAATCGGCTGTTTGTCGTTTCTTTTCTTGGAAAGCTCTGCCATACTTTGCTTTATATCGTTATAATCACCCTGTTCCAAATTCAAAACAGCCGATAATATAATCTTACCGCTTGAGGTAAATATGCTCTTTCTGTAACCATAACCACACTCATCAACAGGAATGGTAAATATTTTTTCACTCTCTATGTCATAATAGGTCACGCTTTCAACAACATCCTTCATTTCACCGCCATATGCACCTGCATTCATATAAAGGGCACCGCCAAAGGTTCCCGGGATTCCTGATGCAAATTCTATACCCGTAAGATTTGCGTTAAGTGCCGCACTTGCAAGCCCGCCAAGCTTAATACCGCTCTCGGCGGTAATCTTAGTACCATCGACAACACATTTATTCATTTTACCGGATATCTCTATAACAACGCCTCTTATACCCTTGTCGCCGACAAGTATATTAGAGCCGTTTCCGATAATAGTGTACGGAACTTTAAATTGTTTGATAATCCGCATAACAGTTTTTAACTGACTTAAACTCTCGGGACTGACAAGAATATCCGCCGCTCCGCCTATCTTGAACGTGGTATGCTTTGACATTAATTCGTTTACTGCTATATTAGACGAACCGACCGCTTCTGTCAATAATCTGAGTATAATTTCATTCATATATCCATTTCACCTTTTCATAATAACATTATAAATTAAAATTCGCCGATATGCTCAGCCAGACGTCTGTTCAACTCCTCAGCAGCATTGTAGCCCATCTTCTTTTGTCTGTTGTTCATTGCCGCAACCTCAAAGATGACCGCAAGATTTCTGCCGGGACGGACAGGGATTGTCAAAGACGGAATGTCAAGACCTAAAATATTTGTATATTCATCAACAAGACCTAATCTATCGTATTGCTTACCCCTCTCCCATGTTTCAAGGTGAATAATAAGGTCAATCTTTTCCGACTCCTTAACAGCACCCATACCAAATATGTTCTTTACATCAACAATACCAATACCGCGAATTTCAATAAAATGCCTGATAATATCAGGGGCAAAGCCAACCAATGAAATAGACGAAACCTTTTTAATCTCAACAGCATCATCGGCAATAAGACGGTGACCTCTTTTAATAAGCTCAACTGCTGCCTCACTCTTACCTACACCGCTCTCGCCCATAATGAAAACACCTTGTCCGTAAATCTCAACCAAAACACCGTGTCTTGTAATTCTGGGAGCAAGCTCCACATTCAAAAAAGCGTTAATTGTACTTGTAAAGTTTGATGTTGCAAGAGGTGTCCTAAGCACAGGCGTATCGTATAACTCAGCAAGCTTCATCATCTCAGGTGTTGCATTGCCGTTTCGGGTAAGGACTACCGCACAGACTCTTTTTTCAAAAAACTTTTCAAGTGCTTTATATCTTTCCTCTGATGTAAGTGTTGCAAGGTAGGTATTTTCAACCATTCCGAAAACCTGAATTCTGTTAGCATCAAAATAGTCAAAAAAGCCTGTCATCTGTAATCCCGGGCGATTTAAGTCAGCTGTAGTAACCAAAATTTCACGTTCGGGACAATACAGCTTTTCAAGATTCATATTATCAATTATTTTAGATAGGGCAACCGAAAATTGTTCCATAATATTACACCTCATATGTATATTTATATATAATAACTTATTATATATTATACTATCACAAAAGATATTTTGCAATACATTTTATCACATTGTTTACAAATAACTTTATATATCAAAAAAGAAATTCTATGATGATTCATAAATTCAATTAAATGCAGTTAGAATAAATGCACTATCCCACGACCGAATCGTCGTGGAATAGTGCATTTCCTTAATAGTAACTTTCAATTGATTTATCGTTATTTTATGCTATAGATAGAAAATGTGAGTTTGAGCCTTTCAAATATATCAAAATCAGATTTTCAGCACTTTCGTGCCTACAAAACAAATCTATATCTCTGTTATAGCGGCGTTTTCACGGTCTATCCTTACTGCATAAAGCTTATTTCGATACATAAGCTTAAAGCTCATTCCCTGCCATTTTTCGGGAATGTTCGGCTTACATATGAGTTTTCCATCTTCTTCCGTAATACCGGCAAAGCCTTTAACGGCAACTATCCACGCACCTCCCGCCGCAGCCGGATGTGTTCCTCCGATATATACCAAGCCTGCCCATTCCTTGCCACCCTTTATCAAGTCTGCCTTTGCAGATTTCATAAACATAGGATACGCAGTTTCAGGCTTGTTTGTATAACACGAGAGCAATGAATACATACAAGCCGATAATGATGAGCCGTGTTCCGTTCTCGGTTCATAATATTTTAAATTCTTTTCCATTATCTCGCTCGTATAATCATCCTTAAACATAGAGAGCATCGCCACAACATCAGCCTGCTTTATAACCTGTGTGTCTGCCGCAACACCGTATGCACCACCCCAATATTCCTTTGGGTCTATCAGTCTTGAACGCACCTCGTCCACGCGTACGTCTTCAAGCTTGAAATAGCTGTCAAACTGTTCTATTATGCCATTCTCATCAGGCTTTCGGATAAATATTTTTTCAGATGAATCTTTGAGCATTATCTTTAAGTCATCATATTCGTCAGACGGATATTTTTCTATTAATTCAAGTGCCGTATCAAATACAAATTTTGCCATTCTGTTTGTATACGCATTATTGTTTACTCTCTCGTGATATTCATCGGGACCTACAACATCGTGAATTTCATAATACGGCTCATCTGCCTTCTTAATGAGAAGTGAACGGTAAAAGCGGGCACATTCAACTACCATATCCATCGCACCCTCATTTAAAATATCATAGTCACCCGTCGCATTGATATACTTCATCAGACCGTACACTATCGCCGCCGAAACATGATACTGTTTATCACGAAAATGTGTACGCATAGGACGCTTTGTAAACACATCCGTTACATTGTAATCTGAACAGCCCTCATAGCCGCCATCCTGACTTTCCCAAGCGTAATAGGCACCCTTGAGCCCGTATTCCTCTGCTTTTGTTCTTGCACCATTCAATGTGTCAATTCTGTACTGCAAAAGTGTTTTTGCAATCTGCGGTTCAGTATGTATATAATAATCTATCATAAACATTTCTGTATCCCAGAACACCGCACCTTTATACACCTGTCCCGACAACCCTCTTGCTGCAATGGATTTGCCCTTCAGCTCTCTCGGTGCAATACAGTTAAGATGATAGATTGAGTAGTTAAGTGCATACATTGCCTCATCATCGCCGTCTATAGTGATTTTTGAGACATCCCATATCCTTGACCACTCGGCTGTATGCTCCGCTTTAAGCCCATAATATGTGATGTCTGCTATATCCCCCTGCGTCTTAAAATCATCCTCCGAGGTTGTTACCTCTGCAATTTTTTCTATGCTGTATTCTTTTCCCGTTTCTGCCTTAAAGAAAATGTGTCTATATACACCATTTTCCGTATTTTCCGATTCAACAGCTGCATTGAAATCTGCATTAATGGTATCGCGAACAGTTACGGAAATGTTTTTTTCGCCCGTCACTCCTGTTACATAATTCACTCCGTCATCATAACCTGTACGCATATTCACAAAATGCGGTCCATTGATATCCCAAACATCACCATCAATGCCCGTTATGATTTCCGCATCACATTCAAAGTCTGACGAAAACGTATACTTCATCGCAATTAAATGTCTGCGGCTCATACTTGCAAAACGTTCACATTTAATCGTAATCTCTCCGTTTTCTGTCTTCCACACAGTTTTTCGGCTGTGTATTCCATTTTCAAAATCAAGCATCTGTATATGAGAAACAGGCTCGTTTTCGGGGAGTGCATATTTCTTTCCGTTCACCTTAATATATGTATACAGCGGATTAGGTGCGTTTACCGTTTCTCGCCAGGCATCCCCTGCACGGTCATAAATACCTGCCATATTTACGGCACACATATACTCTTTCGTATATTCCTCAAGAGTTCCCCTGATTCCGAAATATCCATTACCTATAAGGAAACGATTTCCGTTCCACGGAATATTATTTTTGTCAAATTCCTTTTCTGTCAAGATAAAATCAATCATCACATTATCCCCTATCACGCTAAAATACATAAAGCTCTGTATAAGCTGTCCAAATCCTTTACAGAAACATCTGCTTTCGGATTATACTCTGCTGCACCGACAGCTATCGCATACATACCGCCCGCCTTTGCAGCTTCTATTCCGGCATCCGAATCCTCAACAACAACGCAATCACTCGGAGCAACACCGAGCTTTTTCGCAGCTATTAAGAACACCTCAGGATCCGGCTTTGAGCGTGTAGTGTCAAGTCCGCAGCTTATAGCATCAAAGCAATCAGCTAGCTCTGTTTTATCAAGTATAAGCGGTGTGTTTTTACTTGCAGAACCTACAGCCGCTTTTATACCCTTTGATTTTATGTAATTAATAAATTCAAATACCCCCGGCAAAACATCTGTTTTCGAAAGTCCGGAAAGAGATTTTACATACATATCGTTTTTCTTTTCTGCCAGATCAATTTTTTCCTCATCAGAAAATTCTCTCTCCGTCTTTTCAAGAACTACTTCAAGTGACGCCATACGGCTTACACCACGCTGTCTTACGTTATCGGCTTTTGTAAAACCATTTATTCCAAGCTCCTCCGCAAGAGCCTTCCACGCCTCAAAATGCAGTTCATCGGTTGTTACAAGAACACCGTCTAAATCAAATATTACCGCTTTTATCATATACATTTTCTCCTTACATCATTTTCAAAAATAACATTATAAAACATCAAACTCAAAATCAATGACCTTGTCCGTAACACGATATTTTTCCGATAGAGCAGGTCCACAGCTTGCGGAGCCTATTCCTCTGTTTTTATAGCATATAAGAACCTCCGTTGATTCGGACTTTGAAAGTTCAAAGGTATGTTGAGCACGGTCAAGCTCCTCAACGGTGTAATGAAGTGCCGAAAATTCAAAAGGCTTATCTGCCGCAAAGCGTATCTTATAACTGCCGATTACGGTAAGCTCCTTTACATCCGTATGGTTTCCGCAGTCCTGCGGTCTTATGTATGGCTCGTACTCGTCTGTAACAGTGTTTTCCCATACACCCATTTTTGAATGTGCCTTATAGTCAACATAACATTCTCTGTCACCTCTGCCTTCATATTCTTATGTTATTATGTTAACATATATTTACGTAAAAGTCAATCCTCAACAGTTCAATATTACTGCTCAGCACCACATTTTGTACAGACGGGTAATGAACTGACTGAGTATTTATCTAATTTAAAATCTGCGTAAACGAAAATGTTCTCATTATACTACGTGTTATAGGGATAGTTTCTTTTGAAACTATCCCTATAAACTGTTGCCCTCAGTCTTTTTATTAAAATAATCCTCAATTCCGACGCATATTGCCCTGGCAAGATTTTTTTGATATTCTTCGTCAGAGAGTTTTTTTGCCTCGCCCAAATTTGACAAAAAACCACACTCCACAATAACTGTCGGAATTTTTACGTTTTTTAATATATATATCTGACCATTGCTTTTCTTTGCCACTCTTTCATTATTATCGTTTAAAACTTTAGGCAATGCCGCTTGTATTGTCTCTCCAAGGATTTTGCTTTCCTCTGAATTTTCCGCATAGAAAACCTGTGCACCCCAATATTCGCTCTGCTCAAACTTATTCATATGTATGCTTATCATTATATCGGCACCACATTCCTCTGCCATAGCCTTTCTTCTCTTTAAATCTGATGCCTTTGTCGTACTACCATCTTTTCGATTGGCATCAGCCGTTGACGTATCACTCTCACGTGTGAGAACTGCCCTTCCCCCCATATCGTTGACGCAATCCTTAAGTTTCAGGGCAACCGCTAAATTTATATTCTTTTCCTCAATTCCGTTTGCAGACGCTCCTGCATCAAAGCCTCCGTGCCCTGCATCTATTAATATCGTCTTATCGGTCAAAACAGTTATGGGTTTTTGCTGTACTTCCTCCTCTGTTTCTACATCCTGTTTTGCCTCCTTAGTTGCTAAGCATATAACCGCAATTGAAATAACAAGCAAAACACAAAAGACATATACTATTGTTTGTTTTTTTATCGTCATAAACAAAATCATCACCCCTTAATTTATATGGGGTGATGACAAGTTTTATTACATTTCACATATTATCTTCTGTTTTTTTAATTTTAAACATCATTCTAAGTACACCGCGTAACAATTTAGGAGCCTTCACAACAACAACTTGCATAAAAACACACCTTTCCGCTCACATAGTTTAAATGAGCAACTTGCTTAAAATTGTTATTTTCTTCGCATAAAGCATACACCTGCTGCGATAAGAGCGATTCCGAAGATGGTTATCAACAAAGAATACGGAATTATGTACGCAAGCAACAAGCCTATACCTACCGATACAAGTATATATCCCCAAGGAAAACAAGACTTTCTGCAACTGTTTTTACATCTTCGCCACATAAAAATCTCCATTCC
>CADAVS010000036.1 GCA_902791425.1 uncultured Ruminococcus sp. | reverse complement strand
TGCACGTGCAGAAAGGGCAATCCGTGCATGGTGCAGTGTTCCGGATAAGAAAAATGCCAAACCTTTAGAGGATTGGCAATATATAACCGATTTTCGTGCGTTGCATGATGAATTTCCCGAGCTTGTTGATAAAAACGGCAAAGGGTGGCTTTGCAGGCATATAGCGAATATTGTAGCTTATGTAAAAAAGAACCCTGACAAGGTCAGCCAAGCTGCAATCAAGAAAACGAATGATTATTTAAAGGATTTTGAAAAGGCTTGGCGAAGAAAGGTTGAGCAATTTCATACATCCATTTATGATGTTAATACCATAAACGGTTGGATAATACGATTTGACGGAATTATATCCGATGCACTTGAGCTTGGCCCGCTTCGTAAAGATGAATTTGATATTCCCGATACAATTCTGCATAAGCTCTACGAGATTCTTCCCGAGAATTGCATTGAGGGAGTTGAGACTTTAATCAAGTATTATATTGCAAACAGGCAGCCTGACACAGATTGGGTTGTTATCTCACATATAAATCTTGATGGCTATCTTGGCTATGGCACATTCACAAAGAAGCTCCTTGCAACAATCCCTGAAGATATTTTAATTCGTTCAACAAATCACGGCGTTAACCGATATAAGATTATACCGGAATTTTTGCCGTAAATGAAACAAGCGGAACCGAGAGCTTTTCAATTCTCGATTCCGCTTTTCTTTGTTTAAGGCGTATCATTTTTTGGATTATATGAACAAAACCAAAATATCATTATACTTGTTTTACTATATCAATAACCTGATTTATATTCTTCTTTCCAAAAGATATGTGTTCCTCGTTTATAACAAGACATGGAACACTCATCACATTGTATTTTTTCTTTAACTCTTCAAAATGCTGGAGGTCGTACACTTCTGCTTTAATGTTTTTGTTTTTTGTTGCAATACGCTGACAGGCAATTACCAAATCGGGACACATAGTACAAGACAAAGATACTAAAATCTTCATATCTGTGCTTTTTTGAATTTCTTCAAGTTCCTTTAATGTATCTTCATCTATTGTCTGTCCGGGACCTGCCGCATTGTAAAGCCCCAGTACAAAAGATGTAAACTCATGTCCTCCCGGCACACCATGAAATGCAATTCCCAAGTCAATTCCATCCTCTGAAAAGACTCGCACACATGGAGCAAGATTTGATTGGTCATTTTTATCAGCTACCATGACTGTAAGCTTGTCCGTAAGGTCTGCAAGATTTGTTATATAATTTTCCAATTCTAAAGACACAGGGCGATTATCAAGATACAGCTTAAGGATAAGCTTGCGTTCCATTTTTGAAAATACTCCCTCTAACTGTGCTTTCATTTCTGCTGTAAATATATCATCCGAATCATCAGATGCCTCAGCGGTTTTTGGTGCATTTGGATAGTCTGTCATTCTTGTAACGGGAGGCTTCGGATGAAGACCTGTTTTTCTCTGCATTTCGGCAACATATTTTTCAAGCTCCGTAGCAGAAATAGCACCATCGCCTGTAGCTGTAACCACCTGACGGAGAGGTTTAATACATACATCGCCTGCTGCGTACAATCCATCAATAGTCGTTTTTTGACTTGAGTCGGTTATAACATAGCCGTATTCATTTAACTCTGCAATATCTTTAACAAGCTCTGTATCAGGAGAATATCCGGCAAACACAAATACTCCGAAGTTATCTCCGTCTTCTGCTTGATATTCGGTAACATCTCCGGTTTTGGTATTCTTATATCTAATATAATTAAGACCGTTTTCACCGTTTACTTCTTCGACAACTGTGTTATAAATAACAGTAATTTTTTCGTGTTTTTTCGCCGGTTCCGCAACAGCCATAGCACATGTGAAATCATCATCCCGAACAAGAATTGTTACATGGCGGGCAAATTTAGTTAAGAATACACTTTCTTCTGCCGCAGCAAAGCCTCCGCCAACTACATAAACCTCTTTCCCTGTAAAAAATTCTCCGTCACATGTAGCACAATAAGCAACTCCTCGGCCTTTGTGTTCTTCTTCTCCTTTAAATCCTATAGTTCTCGGATGTGCACCGGTAGCAAGCAGAACTCCTAAACATTGAAAATCCCCACGGCTTGTGTGAACGGTTTTAACAATATCATCCATTTTCAGGCTTTCTGCTTCCGCCATTAAAAATTCTGCTCCAAATGTTTCTGCCTGACGGCGCATAGTTTCGGTAAGCTCTTTTCCGCTTATTTTTCCTATGCCCGGATAATTTACAACCTCATGTGTAATGGTAATCTGACCGCCAAACTGTTCTTTTTCAAGAACTAACACACGGTATCTTGCACGAGCCAGATAAATGGCGGCGGTAAGTCCTGCCGGACCGCCGCCTATCACTACAACATCATATAAATTATCTTGGTTAATGTTTTGTATATTACTCATTATAACTGTCCTACGAGATCAAGACTAGGCTTTAATGTTTCAGCACCCGGCTGCCAGTTAGCAGGACAAACCTGGTCGCCGTGTGCGTGAACGAACTGACATGCCTGAACCTTACGGAAGAGTTCTTCTGCGTTTCTGCCTACATTTCCGGCAGTAACCTCGTAGCCTACAATTTTACCTTCAGGATTTATGATAAAGGTGCCGCGTTCTGCAAGACCGTCAGCTTCGATTAAAACCTCAAAATCTCTTGAAATTTCATGAGTCGGGTCAGCAAGCATAGGATAATTGATTTTTTTAATTCTTTCAGATGCATCGTGCCATGCTTTATGAACAAAATGAGTGTCGGTAGATACAGAGTATATCTCACATCCCACATTTTTAAAATCCTCATACTTATTTGCTAAATCTTCCAACTCCGTTGGGCATACAAAGGTAAAATCTGCAGGATAGAAAAAGAACACGCTCCATTTACCTAAAATCTCTTCTTTGGAAACCATCTTAAAATCGTCTCCGTGAAATGCGTAAGCTTTAAAATCTGAAATTTCTTTGTTAATCAATGACATAATTTTATTCTCCTTTACTTTTTTAATTTTATGCTTTCCAAAGGCTATGCTGATTGCAAAAGGCATATACTGCTTTTACGCTGTCTCCCTTGGATAATGAAAAGTTTGCCTTCGGAGGTGTGTTTGGCGAAAGCCTCTTGTACTGGAAGCCATCATCACTTTCAATGCACACCCACTCGATATAATGCTGGGGTTCCATCGGATGCTGGGCCGAACCGACTGAAACGGTTACCTGGTCACCTTCTGTTTTATATACGGGAATATGTTTTTCTTCGGATGCCTCCGTAGTGCCCGGAATTATTTCCTGCATATCTTCGCCGCAGCATTGTATAGGAACACCGCTATTTTTTATCATCGCAATAATATTTCCGCAATGCTTGCAAATAAAAAACAGTTCTTTCAAAACTATTCCTCCTTTCTACATAAAAGTATAACCAAGTGTGCTAAATAAATACGCGAATAATGGTTATACTATGGTTAGATTGGAGTGATAACTTATGGAAATTAGTTCCTCAAAACCTTATTTAAGAGGTTTTGTGCCGTATGCGCTCGCGGCATTTTTAGTAGGTGCTGTGGGCGGATTTACTGCCGTGCTTGGTCCTGCATTTGTAAGTGACTTGAATTTGCCGTATAATAACACAACATGGACCGCTTTAGCTATGGCAGCTTCAACAGCAGCGTTTGCACCCATTCTCGGCAAGCTGGGTGATGTAATAGGCAGGAAAGCAACATTATTGATTGGTATAGCGATTTTCACTTTGGGTAATATCCTTACAGCAATAGCACCATCGCTATTTTTTATGATTATTGCCCGTTTTATTGTAGGAATAGGAAGTGCAGCTATTGCACCAGTGGTAATGTCATACATTGTTACAGAGTTTCCGCGTGAGAAAATTGCAAAGGGTTTTTCTTTATATATGCTTATTTCAAGCAGTGCAGTAATTTTTGGACCTACGCTCGGCGGATTGCTTATTGAGTTTTATGGTTGGCGAGCAATGATGTGGGTATGCGTTGCAATTTCAGCCATCATATTTTTACTTTGCATTGTAACACATAGAAAAGATAGTATGCTATTTAAACCACTGACAGATTTCGATGGTATTGGTTCTGTATGGGTACTGATTTTCTTTACTCTTATGTTGTGCCTACCGTCCTTTGGTCAGAATTTCGGTATTAGGTCAATATGGTTTTTAATTATTTTAATTGCATCGGTAATTTCATTTATCGGTTTGTTTTTTGCAGAAAAAAAAGCGACAAATCCAATTCTCAGTTGGAAGTTTATGAAAAGAAAAAAGTTTTTTCTCTCAGTTCTGGCTCTCTTTTTAACTCAGGGACTTATGCAGGCGAATATGACAAATATAATTGTCTTTATCAACTACACACAGCCTGATAATACTATTATATCCAGCTATGCGATTTCAATTATGTATATCGGAATGTCACTTGGTTCAGTTGTTTTAGGACCATTGGCAGACCGCATAGAGCCTAAAAAGGTCTTGGCTGCCTCTTTGACTCTTACAGGGGTTGGATGTGCCATTATGCTTTTATTTACTGCCCAAACTTCTGTAATTATTCTTGCCGCTTCTCTTGGCATATTAGGCTTTGGGCTTGGCGGAAACGCTGCAATTTTTATGAAGGTTGTACTGTCAGGCGTGCCTGCTGAAACTGCAGGAGTAGGAACCGGAACATACGGCTTATTCCGCGACCTTGCAGCACCCTTTGGTGTAGCGATTTTTGTTCCTCTTTTTACAAATAGAGTAACAAATATTATAAGTAGCGGGAAGGGTGAAATAACCGCCGCAGTAAATTCCATAAAGTTTCTTGCTGTAGCGGAAATTATTTGTGTTATTGCGGGAATTGCGATAGTGTTGTTCCTGCCTAAAATTTATAATAAAAAAGGAGAAAAAGCATGAAATTAAAAGACAAAGTTGTTTTAATAACTGCCTCAACCCGAGGAATAGGTCTTGCTATTACTAAATCCTTTGCTAAAGAAGGTGCTATAGTTTATATGGCGGCAAGAAATTTAGAACTTGCAAAGCAGGAGGCTGACAAGCTAAATTCCGAGGGCTGTATAGTAAGATATGTTTATAACGATGCAAGTAAGAGCGAATCTTATATTTCTATGACTGATGAAGTAATAAAAGATGCAGGGCGTATTGATGTTTTGGTTAACAACTTCGGCACTTCAAATCCGGGAAAAGACCTTGACTTTTCAAATACAGATACAGATGTTTTCTTTGATATTGTAAATATCAATTTAAGAAGCGTTTTTATGGCAAGCAAAGAGGCAGCAAAACATATGACAAAAAACGGTGGCGGAAGTATTATAAACATATCCTCTGTAGGCGGACTTATTCCGGATATTTCACAAGTAGCATATGGGACAAGTAAGGCTGCTATTAATTATCTTACTAAACTGATAGCCGTACACGAAGCAAAAAATAATATTCGCTGTAATGCAATCCTACCGGGGATGACTGCAACCGATGCAGTAGAGAAGAATCTTACGGAGGGATTCAGAGAACTATTTATGCGTCATATTCCGTTTAAGCGTATGGGTACACCTGAAGAAATTGCCGCAGCAGCAGTTTACTTTGCATCAGATGATTCTGCTTATACCACGGGACAAATACTGACTGTATCAGGCGGTTTTGGTTTGGCAACACCTGTATATGGAGATTTGTCAGACAAATTAAATCGCAGATAAACAAAAAACACAGACGGAACTTCAAAATTTCTCCATCTGTGTTTTTTTGTTGATTTTTGTGCGTATTCATAGTATAATAAAAAACAATGGAGGTGTTATATTATGATGAACGAAAAAGTACATGAACTTCTAAATCAACAGATTAACAAAGAATTCTATTCTGCGTATCTCTACCTTGATTTCTCGAATTATTTTGAAGATGCAGGTCTTGACGGATTTGCCAATTGGTATAAGATTCAGGCACAGGAAGAGCGTGACCATGCAATGCTTTTCTATCAGTATCTCCAAAACGAGAATCAAAAAGTAACTCTTGAGGCTATTGCAAAACCTGACAAGACATTTTCTAGCCATATGGATGTTTTAAAGGCAGGACTTGAACACGAAGAATATGTAACATCACTTATAAATGACATTTATGCAGCAGCATACAATGTTAAAGATTTTCGCACAATGCAGTTCCTTGATTGGTTTGTTAAGGAACAAGGTGAAGAGGAAACAAATGCAAATGATTTGATTACAAAGATGGAACTTTTTGGTTCGGATCCAAAAAGTCTTTATATGCTCAATCAAGAACTTGCAGCACGAGTTTATACAGCTCCGTCGTTAGTTTTATAATTTTTTATAAAAGCTTTATAATAGCAAAATGTTAAGATTAAAGCTATATGGGAAATTTTAATTAGTCATATACGAAAGAGCTTTTTTGAGCACATATTATCCCTATCAGAAAAAGACACAGATTTCGATTGAAATCTGTGTCTTTTCTTCAAATTTAGATATAGATTACGATAAATGTATATTATCTACTGTATAGTTGCTAAATATTCTTCTGCAAAATGAGATGCACATGCTCCATCAGCCGTAGCGGTTACAATCTGACGAACAGGCTTGGTACGGACATCCCCTACTGCAAAAACCCCGCTTATACTGGTTTTTGTTGTTTCGTCTGCTATAATGTAACCATTTTTATCAATATCAAGTTGACCGCGAAACAACTCTGTCTGAGGCGCTCTTCCAATGCTTATAAAAACACCGTCTGTATGGATTTCTTTTTCCGTGCCTTGGGCTGAATTTTTGATTTTAATACCCATAACCTTATTGTCAGCTAAAATTTCACAGACCGTACTATTCCACTCAAACTCTACATTCTGAGCTTTAAGTAGAGGCTCATGATAAACCTTTTCAGCTCTTAATGTGTCCCTTCTATGGACTACGATAACCTTTTCACAAATTTTAGAAAGAAAAAGAGCATCTGCCGCCGCTGAGTTTCCTCCGCCGATAACTGTGACGGTTTTCCCTTTATAGAAGATACCATCGCATGCAGCACAATATCCAACACCCTTGCCGATTAGTTTTTCTTCATTTTCAAGTCCCAAATGCTTATGCTCAGCACCCGTTGCAATTATAACGCTATGAGCTAAAAGAACTCCGTCTGGTGTCTTGATTGTTTTTATTTTATCTTTCAGATTTACCTCGATAACCTCTGACTGCATAGTTTTTGTTCCAAATCTCTCTGCTCCTTGTTGCATTTTGGAACCTAAGGCATATCCATCCACACTTTCAGGGAAGCCAGGATAATTATCTATTTGTGGAGTTTGTGTCATCTGTCCGCCTGCTGAAACTTTTTCAAGCACAAGAGTATCAAAACCTGCTCTTGATGTGTAAATTGCTGAGGTATATCCTGCAGGTCCTCCTCCAATTACAATTACATCATATATTTTTTCCATTGCTTATTCTCCTTATAGTGACATACTCTTTACATGTTTAAAGCATCTGGAGAATTTGATTTTTTGGCTTTAGTCCAACTGATTGGTTTACTACTTTACCGTCTTTAATAACTAAAAGTGTCGGTACACTCATTATATCAAATTGTGTGGCAAGTTCTTGTTCTTCGTCTATATTTATCTTGCACACTTTGATTTCAGGATGCTCCTCAGAAATTTCATCTATCATAGGCGAAATCGCCTTGCAAGGTCCGCACCAGCTTGCCCAGAAATCTATTAGCACCGGTCTGTCGCTTTCTAAAACTTCTTTTTGAAAATTATTTTTATTAACTAATAATACCGACATGATTTTATTCTCCTTATTTTTAGGTTGATATATCACAAAAAATGTTGAATCAACTCCTACAAAGAAAGTATACCCCAGGTTTTATATAAATACACAAGTAGTGAGAGTGCTATGGATAAATAGAACAAACTATTTTCAAAATCCTGTGTATTCAAATTCAAAGCTTGCCCTGTCGCTTGCAAATTCGCACAGCATTTTACCTTTGCAAGAAAATTTGTAATATGCGATGCAGGATGCACTTTCATGAATAATCCTGTCCATTCTGCCATTTTCAGGAGCATACAACGGTTGGCAGTTCTTATGGATTAATTTTGCTGTGAGTTCATATGCACCTTGCTTGACTGTGACAATGTTTTTACCAATATATTTTAATCTTGCTCCAATGTAGGTGGCAATTCTATATTCCTTCCCGTCAATCAAAACCACACCGATAATTCCGGCAAAATGGAATCCTAATAACGGAATATTCGCAACTGATAGCATTAGCGAGCCATTTTCAAAAAGGCATTGGGTCCATATATATCTATCAGGAAAAGAACTACCACTGTCGCCTTCGATATAACCAAGTCCGTTTTGAAAATTAAACTGCTGACCATTAAAAGTAATTTGTCCGTCAACTAAATGCCGCATGCTGTAAACACTGTGTCTGCATTGCATAAAAGGGAGAAAACAAAATGGTCCCATAATATCATATCTAATCGGAGAAATACCTATAAATCGAAGTTCACCGCTAATTGCCAACTTATCATTTTTAATGTTTAGCTTTATGCCATTTTCGGAAAACACACATTTTCCTATGTTCACACATAACGGTTTTTTGTAGTATTGTAGTGAGTCAAATTCTATATTAAATACTTCTTCATCCGTTATAATTTGCAATGAGGCGGTTCGCTTATGGTTGCTGTGGTGGTATGCGGGAATAAAAGCAATTGTTGTATCATTTGCACAGCATTTGAAGTACCAACCTTTAAAATAGTTATTTTTTGACATTTATTATCTCCGTCGTTTTTGTATAGTATTTCTTATTTTACATTAGGATATACTAACAAAAATGAAGTTAATATGGAGGAAATAATGAGCAATCAGTTAAAAAGCGAAACAAGTCCGTATCTGCTGCAACATGCAGAAAATCCTGTAAACTGGTATCCTTGGTGTGAGGAAGCATTCGAGAAGGCAAAGACAGAAAATAAGCCGATTTTTTTAAGTATTGGATACAGCACATGTCACTGGTGCCATGTTATGGCGCACGAAAGCTTTGAGGATAACAAAACGGCAGAAATATTGAACAAATATTTTATTTCAATCAAGGTAGACCGTGAGGAACGCCCTGATATTGACAGTGTATATATGTCGGTATGTCAAGCATTCACTGGTAGTGGCGGTTGGCCGATGAGCATATTTATGACATGGGATAAAAAACCGTTTTTTGCAGGCACATATTTCCCTCCTCAATCGCGATATGGTATGCCAAGTTTCTCAGAACTTTTAAATACTATTGCAAATCAATGGTACTCAAATAAAAAAGACCTTTTAGAGTCTGCAGAAAAAATTATCAAACACCTGATAAATACTCAGTCAGATGAAAAAACTCAAACCAATAGCGGCTTAATACAACGCGCAGTACAGATTTTTGAGCATACCTTCGACAGCACGCATGGTGGTTTTGGAGATGCCCCCAAATTTCCTACACCACATAACTTGTTATTCTTAATGCTATACGCAAAACAACACAATAATTCTGATGCCTTGAAAATGGCAGAAAAAACACTGTTACAAATGAGAAAAGGTGGCATCTTCGACCATATTGGTTACGGCTTTTCAAGGTATTCCACAGATAAGTACTATCTCGCTCCTCATTTTGAGAAAATGCTATACGATAACGCTTTACTGATAATAGCGTATTCATCTTTATACAGTATTACTAACAACAATATTTATCTTGATACTGCCGAAAAGACAGCAGAATATATCTTAAACGAGATGACATCTGAAGATGGCGGATTTTATAGCGCCCAGGATGCAGACAGCGAGGGCGTTGAAGGAAAATACTACACCTTTTCACTAAATGAAATAATGGATATTTTAGGCGAAGAAACCGGAAGAGAATTTGCTGATGTTTTTGATATTACAGAAAACGGAAACTTTGAAAGTATGAATATTCCAAACCTGCTTAAAAGTAGCGATTTAAAGACTGACTTCCAAGAAGAAATAAAAAAGCTTTATAGTTATCGAAAAAATCGTTTTAAGCTGCATCTTGATGATAAAATTTTATTATCATGGAATTCTATGATGATTGCAGCACTGTCTATGCTTTACAGAGTTACGCGAAATAAAAAATATCTTAATGCAGCACAGAAATCACAGAAATTTATTGAAATGAATTTGTCCGAGGAGCTAAGACTTTATACAAGCTTTCGTGACGGAAAGTGTTCGAAGCATGCCTTCTTAGATGATTATGCATTTTATGTTACAGCATTGACAGAACTTTACAACACAACACTTGATAAAGACTATCTCGAAAAGGCAGAAAAATTCTTTGCAGAAGCAGTGAAACGATTTGCAGACAGTGAAAACGGAGGCTTTTTTCTTTCCAATCCAAATAGGACTGAACTATTTATAAATCCAAAGGAAACTTATGACGGAGCAATCCCCAGCGGTAATTCAGTCATGACATATAATTTGGTAAGATTGTATCAAATCACAGAGAAAGATGAGTATAAGGAGCTTTTGGAAAATCAAATAACCTTTATGTCTGCAAAATCATACGAATATCCGTCAGGTAACAGTATGTTTTTAATCGCATTGCTGATGCACGAAAATCTCATACCTCATATTACAATTGCACTAAAAGAAAGTGCTGATTTGAATCAAATAAGAGAAAATCTGCCTTTCATAGCAAATGTATTGGCAGTGACTGACAGTATCGAATATCCGCTTTTAAACAATCAGACAACATTTTATGTATGTAAAAATCGTAATTGTCTGCCACCAACTAATGCGATTGAAACTCTATGTTAGCTTCAAACCGTTTTTAATTTTTGACCACATGTTATCCCACAGTTAGCTCTGGACTATATGGAAACAGTGGAGATAAGATGGCTAAAGAGTATATTAAATGTAGCGGAAAGGGCTAAAAAAGGCAAAAACCGCTATATATCAGGCTTTAGAGCGTGTTCGGGACGTAGGGGCCGCAGGTTCAAATCCTGTCACCTCGACCAAAAACGGCAAGGCACATAGCCTTGCCATTTTTCTTACGATATTACTTCAAAACACATTTGAGAAACCTCCTCATGAACATCCGCAAACACAGCAAGCACTTCTTCCATATAGCTGTGCAACTCTTTCGGCATTGTTCCGACTCCTTTTATTGTTACAATTACAGGTGGACAACCTGCATAATCTCTTAAAAGATCCCATAGCGCATCAAGGTTTCTCCCAAACCAATCAGGAAAGCCAAACCCTTCTTGAAGTATGTCGTATAACCGCATTATATATTTACATCCCGTAAAATCCAATACTATCTCCTGCATAATTTATTACCTCTCTCCTATAATTTCTGCAAATGTTTCGTAGTGGTCGAATGTTATGAATATCAACCCGTCATTAGAAAACAATAATCTTTGCTTGTTTCGATAACCACCGGTATAATTTATATCCGCCTCATACCAAATACGCCCGTTCGCTTCCGGAAGTTGATGCCGCTTATTTTTTTATATGCCACCAAATATCATATATCCCGGTAATACTTCTCGAAGATTTCCCCCAAAAGGGTTCCACCCCGTCTGCATTGCCGCATTTCTATCTATATAATAGTCCGGCAGTTTGTTCAGATATTTTATCCACCAATCCGCTCCGTTCGCTCCGAGCGCTGTTGCCATACCCGCTTGTATGGCTTCTATTCTTTCAAGCCGGCATCCGCAGTTAGGATGCAATTGCGGCTCGCCTATCCTGATTAAGTCATCATAAGAAAATATTCTTCCGTTTCTTGTTGCACATTCAAGACAAGTAGTATGTTTTATAAATGCTCTCCACATTACCCAATTTACACTATACTTCACTATGTCACCTCCTTTGATATTAAATGCTTATCTTTTCTGTTTACATTATATATCAAATAGGAGTGACATTTCGTGCCACTATTGATTATAACATATCATATATACAAAAACAATATTTAAGTTAATGCTGATTATTGAGTGTCTAAAACCCTTGATTTTACGCCATTTTTGCATAAGTCCTGTAAGAACACGCGCACCACATCAGCTGTCGAAAGACAGCTTTAATTTTTTTGAATAAAAAAAACAAATTTACTGAAACTAACATAAAATGTAAAACAAAAAGGAACTTTATATGAGATTAATAAAAAAATATTACAAGCACATCTTAATAGGTTTGGTAAGCGGCATTCTCAATGGTCTGTTCGGAGCAGGCGGCGGAAGTATCGTCGTTCCTGCAATGGAAACTTTTTTGGATATTGATGAAAAAAAAGCCCACGCAACAGCCATTGCCATAATCTTTCTTATGTCTGTTGTGAGCTCTTATTTTTATATAAAAAATGGTTTTTTTGACTTCAAGCTATGGACACCTGTGACAATAGGCGGAGTAGCCGGAGGTCTGCTGGGAGCAAGAATACTATCAAAAATCTCAGTTAGATGGCTTAAAATAATATTTGGCTCCGTTATTATTATAACAGCCTTTAAGCTTGTATTTTAAAGGGGTGCATATATGTCAATTATAATAGGTTTTTTAAGCGGTATAATAAGCGGTATGGGTATCGGCGGCGGTGCGATTTTAATTCCTGCACTCATACTGACATCAGCCATTGAACAAAAGCTCGCACAGGGCATAAACTTAGTTTACTTTCTTCCCACCGCCGTTTTTGCACTAATCGTTCATATAAAAAATAAAAGCGTGGTTATCAACACCGCATTAATAATCGGAATTTGCGGTGTTTTAGGTGCTGTTATCGGTTCGGTAACAGCAATGAATTTAAACAACGAACTACTGAGAAAAATGTTTGGATTATTCTTAGGTCTGATAGGTATCCGAGAGGTATATAAAGGTTTCCGCACTAAAAAATAAATTCCTTTTATTTTCTCGTTTTGTAAATTTGTAAAATTTATCCGTATATCTTTAGTTTTTCTTTGGCAGAGCGTATGAGTTCCCTTGTTGCTTCGTACGGACTTTCCGCCTTCATTATGGCAGAAACAACACAAATTCCTTTGATATTGCAATTTTTTAACACATCAATATTATCCTTATTAAGTCCGCCTATGGCATTTACAGGGATAGGTACTGCACTGCAGATATCGTTTAATGTTTCCACAGAGGTCAATACAGTCTTAACCTTTGTTGTGGTTGGATATATGGCTCCTACCCCCAAATAATCCGCACCTTGTTCATAGGCTTCCTTTGCTTGTTCAACCGTCTTTGTGGTTGCACCTATTATAAAGTTATCGCCCAATATTTTTCTTGCAGTATCAATGGGCATATCCGACTGCCCGAGATGAACACCCTCAGCGTCTGACGCCATTGCAACATCAACTCTGTCGTCAATTATAAGGGGAATATTATACTTTTCAGTAATCTGATGAACTTTTTGGGCAAGCTGTATATACTCTCTCGTATCCCTATTCTTTTCTCTCAGTTGAAGCAAGGTTACGCCACCCTTTAAAGCTTCTTCAACTCTGAATAAAAATTCCTCTTCATCATAGGCGGAGCTATCTGTTATAAAATACATTTTTGTATTAAGCTTTTTCATTTGGCTTACTCTCCAATTTAATCTTTTCTTCTATATCTTTGGCATCAAGTGTCGACAGTTCGTCTAATAGCCTCACCATAAATGTTCCGTTTTTTCCATCTGTATACGCTTTTTCGCCTGCTATACCCAACACCGCACAGGCGAGAACAGCACCCAAATAAGCCGACATTGACGACAAAAACGTTGCAGTAACAGCACCTAACATACAGCCTGTTCCTGTTATCTCAGACAACTGCTTGACGCCATTGCTTATGCAGGTGTATTCACCATTACACGCAACGACGTCTGTTTTTCCGCTTGCAAGAATTGTGCAATTTAACTTTTTTGCAAGTATGTCCGAAACTATGGCAATCTTTTTTATGTCAATCTCCTCGCTGTCTACGCCCTTCGACTTATATTCATCCTGATATAATGCGTATATTTCTGAGTAGTTGCCCTTTATAACAGCAGGCTTGTATTTTTTGATAATTTTTTTTGCATAAGCCTTTCGCATACCGCTGCAAGCAACTCCAACCGCATCAAAAACAATAGGTATATTTTTTTGATTTGCGGCTCTACAGGAAATTTTTATGGACTTCATCCTTGCATCAGTAATGTTTCCAATATTGACCAACAAAGAATTGCTTGATAAAGTGATGTCAAATACCTCTTTGGGATGCTCTGCCATTATGGGTTTGTTGCCCAATGCCAAAACTGTATTTGCACATTGATTTATGGATATCGGATTTGTAATACAATGTATCAGCTTTTCGCCGTTTTTTATCCCGTTAAAATTTTCAATTAGCTTGTTTATCAACGGTACTTCCTTCTCTCTTAATTGTTTTAATGAGATAATACACTACACCTACGCCGATAAAAGCTATTAAAACAACTTTTGCGACAGTAGACCACACTCCGCTTTCAAACTTAAATATTCCGCTTGCAAGGTTAATCACAACATATCCGATAACACCGATTGCGGCAATAGATACACTGTTGCCGAGCAGACTGCTCTTGTCGGCATAAACCTGTGTTTCCAACTTCTTTTGGAAATTCTGCAACACTCCGTTTTGCGACAGCTTTTTGAGAAATGCATAGGCTATACTTCCGCCGATAAGAGTTCCGCATATAAACGAAGGAACATAGAAAAGCCACGACAAGCCTTCCTTTCCCCAAATAAATGTCATAACAGGGTATGACACAATTGCACCGATTATACCCGTACCGATTATCTCACCCAGCACAGCGAGCAACAGATTTCCCTTTGACATTCTGTAAAACACACCTGACAAAAACGCACCGAATATTGCACCTGTCAACGCAAGGGGCGGTATGCCCATTGTCAACATTCTTATTATGCCGATTATTACAGCACAAGCAAGCGAATACCAAGGTCCCAGCAAAACGGAACACACAATATTAATAAAGTGAGCCATCGGACACATTCCCTCTACTCTGAGTATGGGAGATATAACGACACCGAGAGCAATCATAAGACTTAACACCAACATCCTTAAAAGTTTTTTTGAATTTTTCATATGTATTCTCCTTGTTTCAAAATAGTTCCAACACATAATATGCATTGTCGGTCGTGAATTAATTTCCACCTCTCACCTCGAAACACGAGTTCCCATCGCAAAATTCAAAGATGTCAAGCGCTCCCTTGCCACCCGAAGACTTACCCTCCTTTCGCACTACAAAACACGGACAACCCTCTGAGGATTGTCCGCCCGAAATCAATATGACTTCCTGCGGCGGCATTATCCGCATCAGGTATAAAGGTCGAAGTTCGATTACTTCCTCTCAGCCTGCTGTACAAGCTCCCTTGTGTTTTGAAATTATATATATTATATACCCAAATCTGTCAAATTGCAAAAGTAAAACAAAAATTTTTAGCTTTTATTTATGCTCTGCAAGCCACTTAAGTGCAGAATAAGCATAAACTGCGCTACCCACAGAGAGAACCCTTTCGTCAAACTTAACCATAGGATGATGCTGAGGATATTTATATCCCATATCTGGCTGACCTGCGGCAAGGGCTATCA
>CADAVS010000035.1 GCA_902791425.1 uncultured Ruminococcus sp. | reverse complement strand
AGGTCACACCTGTTCCCATTCCGAACACAGTAGTTAAGCTTCTTAGCGCTGAAAATACTTGACGGGCGACCGTCCGGAAACATAAGTCGCCGCCGGAACTATTCTTTAGAGAACAGAGTAATTCTGTTCTCTAAAGATATTTTTATAACATATTCCTCTATAGCTCAGTTGGTAGAGCATGCGGCTGTTAACCGCAGGGTCGTTGGTTCGAGTCCAACTGGAGGAGCCATACGGCTCCGTGGTCAAGCGGTCAAGACACCGCCCTTTCACGGCGGTAACAGGGGTTCGATTCCCCTCGGAGTCACCAAAACTTCAAGCAGTAGTCTTTGGCTGCTGCTTGATGTATAATTGGACCTTTAGCTCAGTTGGTTAGAGCAACCGGCTCATAACCGGTCGGTCCGGGGTTCGAGTCCCTGAAGGTCCACCAAATCAGAACCGTAATTTTGATACAAAATTGCGGTTCTGTTTTTTTGTACGAAAACACCGTAACATCGGGTTTTTTGTATCGCCTTATAAAAACTGTCAAACAATTCCCCGGAAAGAAGAAAGGCAACCCGTGCAGACTGTCTTGAATACTGTATTATAAACCGGAGTTTATTGTTATAAATTAATGTCTATTTCGTAGTTACCATTAATAAGCACATAGTTTAGATTGTGATTTTGAACAAGTTCTAAAATATAAAAATCACCTTCTAACACACTTACTTTCTTAGAAACACTCAGCTTTTGTTGACCGTTTTTTGAATCTTTGCAAGGTAATTTATATAGTACATGCTCCTTTTTGTTTTCTCAATTCAGCGGGTGTTATACCATAGGTTTTTTTAAATTTTTGGCTGAAATGGCTAAAGCTTTTATACCCAAGTTCCTCAGCAATATCCTCCGGTCTTGACCTCGTCAAAATCAAATCATTATAAGCAGTTTCAAGTCTTTGCCCGGATATATATTCGTACAAGGTCATGTGCAGATATTTTTTCACCAATCTTGACAACTGCGGGCGGCTGTAGCCCGACTCTGCCACAAATGCCGGTATACCCACCTTAAGCCTATCTCGTTTTTTCATTTCTTTTAACGCGTTTAAAATCACTGCCGGACATTCATCATCATTACCCAGTTCCGATTTCACGGAAAGAATCCTTATAAAGTAGGAAAGAAGAAATTTGTACTCATATATCAGCGTATCATCATTTATATTATTATATATTAATCTCAATACACTTTGCGCATCAGGCTCCGAAAATATCAGCGGATGCTCCTTAAATCCAAAGCATTCCTCCGGTCGTTTTCCGTTATATTCGCAGGCTGAGTCCACCTCACAGCTTTTCACCGAAAAAGAAATTATATGCAAATCCTCCGATTGCCCGGTAAAGCTGTGGCTGTCGCCCGGCGACATAAAGACTGTGTCATCCTTTACAAGCTTATATTCTTTGCCGTTAATAAATGTCGTACACGCTCCTCTCAATACAACGATAAACTCATAAAAATCATGTGAATGATAAATTCTTGTGAGTATGCGTTTTTCTATATTCTGGAATATAAAATGATTATTTCTCGCATTCCCTTTACCTTGAGTATTATTTATTTTATCAAATACATATATAATTTTATCCATATTTAACATCACCTCATTTTATGATTTAATAATATCATAAGTCTTTTATAAGGTCAATAGATGATTAGAAATCGCATAAATTGATTAGTTATAGGCTTGATGTACAAATGCCTGTCTGCTATAATTTTTATAAAAATCAACCCCAAAGGAGGTAACTAACCTTGTATTATATGCTGTTATTCTCGGTAATAGCCGCATCATTTAACAGTGTTGTGCTTAACAAAGCAAGGGTAAGAAAAAAAGAGGATGTATTTCCTTTTAATCTTATCGTCTCACTGATTTGGTGCATAATTCTCTTTATTGCAAATAAAGGGCATATTTTGGCATCATCCGAAATTTTGTTCTGGGGTATTCTTTACGGTCTGACGCAAACCTGTTTTATTCTGTTCAAAACAGCGGCAATGAGCACAGGCTCGGTAACGGTTACTACTCTTATAGGAAACAGCTCACTCCTAATTTCAATTCTTGTCAGTCTGATTATATGGAAAGAACAAATTACAGCTGCCGATATTATAGGTCTTGGACTTTTAGCAATGGCTATATTTTTGTGTACATACACAAGGGATTCGGTAAAATCCGCCAATCACACGCCGTCATGGAAATATTATGTCTTGTTTTTCCTAATGTCGGCAGCAGGTGTCGGCATTGTCTTTAAGGCATTCGGAAAATCCGGCAATCTTGAATACTGCGGAGATATGATGTTTGTTTCATCAATCGTGATGATAATTTCAAACCTCGTAATATGCTTTTTTACGGGGGGCTTGAAACCGCAGAATATTGCGGCACATAGCAGAAGTTTTGTCGCTTTTGCCGTCTTATCGGGAATACTTAGCTGTCTGTACAACAGGCTGAACGTATTTCTGACAGGGAATATGGACGCACTGATTTTCTTCCCCTCGTTTAACGGCGGAGTAGTATTCTTATCTGCAGTCTTGAGTGCACTGATATGCGGCGAAAGACTTAAAATCACTCAGTTAATAGGGCTGGCTGTCGGGATTTCAGCCATTTGCCTTATAGGTATATTATAAATTAAATCCACTTAACACCTTATCAGCCCACAGATAAGAACAGTTAAGATTTTTTTAATGACTATTTGTGGGCAGAAAGGCTATGGAAATTATTATGATTAATTTTGAACACAAACTTCCGGCGATGAATATTGACGGAAAACACAACGGAACCTATAACAACACCGAGCTTGCATTCCCCTCTGTTCTTACCACAACCGATCCGAAATTGGGGTGCTTTATGCATACGCTCCGCAGCAGCATCTACAGTGAAAGAACTCTGGTTTTCATTGACGGAAAAATCCTTATGTGCGACAAAAACTGGATTCGCGACCATGTTCATATTATGAAAGCAATGCGGCATTGGGATTATAATCTGGATTCCTTTCTGAATTTTATAATTGAAACACAAAGAGAAGACGGACAGTTTTATGAGCTTATAAAGCAATATGATGACTATCATTGGACATATGTCAATGATGACTGCTATATTATGTATCCCGATGACAACCTTGCACTTGTACGACTTGAACTTGAAGCGGATATTGAATATCTTGTCGTTGAAGGTGCTCTGTATTTATATCGCACAACCGGAGATGATGAATGGCTCAAAAAGGTTCTTCCCCATCTCGAAAAAGGTATCGATTATATAACCTCCGATGAAAAACGCTGGGATAAAGAGCACGGCTTGGTTAAAAGACCGTTTACAATTGACACGTGGGATTTTACATACGGAAAGCCCGGCTCAAACCGAAAAATCGAAGATGACACACCAATGTCAATTATGCACGGCGATAACTCTGGTGTATATCAGGCAATGAACCAGCTTGCATGGTTTAATCGCAGACTGAATAATGAGGAAAAGGCTAAAGAATGGGAAAATCGTGCCGAAGAGCTTAAGAAAAATATGTTCAAATACCTGTGGAATGGAAAATTTTTTATTCATCAGCTTCATCTCAATCACAGCGGTGCCGATAATCTTGAAGATAAGCGACTTTCACTCTCAAACTCATATGACATAAACAGAATTGTAACCGATACAAAGCAATCACGTCTTATTATTGAGGAGTATATGTCAAGAAGCAAAACAACAAGCTGTTTTGCGGAATGGTTCAGTATTGAGCCGCCCTATGATGATTTTAACGGCTACCGACCGGGAAGATATGTAAACGGCGCAATCTCACCGTTTACCGCCGGCGAGCTTGCTAAGGCAGCGTTTAATAACGGTTACGAGGAGTACGGATGGGATATAATTACAAGGATGATGAAGCTTGTGGAGCGTGACGGAACCGTATACTTTTTATATCACACCGATTCAATGCCACAGCCGGAGGGAGGACCGAGTGCATGGGGTGCAGCAGCATTAATCAGTGCTGTGGACGAGGGACTTGCCGGAATTAATGATATCGGCGTAAACTACGATGAAATATTTTTTGCACCGAAATTCCCCGTCACATATTATACGGAGCTGAGATATATAACCGGCTACGAGGTTTCAAAAAGACTTGTTGATGTTCGTTATATAATCAAGGATGAGGGGATGCGCTATGACATATATTCACCGGCAAAGAAGATAAAAGCGCACATTTTAATGCCAAAGGGTAAAAACTATTCAAAACTTTTGGTAAATTCTCGTGAGATGAATTTTGCCGTGAATAAGGTGGGAGACTCGATTTATCTGGATTTTGATATAAATAATATTGACGAAAAATCCGTGAGTATTGAAGTTTTATTCTAATACCGAATATATCAGTAGCTTAATCGGTGAATAGAACAGGTAATTCGAACTATTATAGTTCAAATCGCCTGTTCTGTTTTTTATGGAAAAACTTTTCAGGTTAAGTATAGAAATGATAATGAAATTACAAGGTTCCCATTTGGGGACATACCCTCCCATTGTCCCCTGTAATATATACAAGGAAGGCTAATGTCTGATTTTTATTTATTCTATCCCATAAAATCTTTTTGCATTTTCGTCTGTTATTCTGACTACTTCCTCATAGGTAACATTTTTTATCTCCGCCATCTTACGTGCCACAAACTCAACGTATCCGCTAAAGTTTCTCTCGCCCCTATGTGGTTCGGGTGCCATATAAGGACAATCTGTTTCTATCATCATTCTTTCAAGAGGTATAATCTTGCACGCTTCTACAGCTCTTCTGGCATTTTTAAAGGTAAGCACACCCGTAAACGATATCATCATTCCCATATCCAATATTTTTTTTGCGGTTTCCGCACTTCCCGAATAACAATGCACAACTCCGTTTGAAATCTTTTTATCCTTCAAAATCTCCAAACATTCGCCCTTGGACTCTCTGTCGTGAATAACAACAGGCATAGACAGCTCCTTTGCCAAGTCCAGCTGTCTTGCGAACCATTTTCGCTGAACTTCGGGCGGAACGTCATCAGGCAGATAGTGATAATCTAAGCCTATTTCACCGATTGCTTTGACCTTTGGGTTTTTGCTGAGCCTCTTAAGTTCCTCTATATCCGCCTCTGTCAATTCGCCTGTTTCGCTTGGATGCACCCCAACTGTCGCGTACACAAAATCATATTTATTTGCAAGTTCTACTGAACTTTTTGACGTCTTCATACTTGAACCGATATTCACTATATTGGTGACGCCGTAATTTTTAAGCTCTGACAAAATCTTGTCCCTGTCCTCGTCAAATCTGTCATCATCATAGTGTGCGTGTGTATCAAATAACATATACTTCTTAACCTTTCTGTTACTCTTTTGCATAAATGTGGGCGGAAATAAATCCGCCCTTAAAACTATTTTACGATTTCTTTTATGTCCTTCTTTACTGCCTCCATAAGCTTTTCGGCATCAGACTTATCCTCGCCTCTGAGCAAGCAATAAAGCTTAATCTTAGGCTCTGTTCCCGACGGACGAACAACAAAGTTGTTGCCGTCAGCCAATTCCAAATATATAACATTTGAAACAGGAAGGTCAATCTTTTCTGTTTTTCCGCTTTCAACCTCGGTGCGTATGGAGGTCTTGTAATCACGGACCGCAAGTACTTTTTTGCCTGCAACTTCTTTTGGCGAATTGTTACGCAGATTTTCCATTATTCCTGCAATCTTTGTACTTCCGTCCATTCCCTCCATAACAACCGACTCTACATATTCAAGGTAGTATCCGTACTTGTCATATATATTGTCAAGCTGTTCAGCCAGAGAGCTTCCCTTTTCTTTGTAATACAATGTCATTTCCGCAATCAGCATCGTTGCCACAACGGCGTCTTTATCTCTTGCGTATGTTCCCTTTAGGTAGCCATAGCTTTCCTCAAAGCCAAAGAGGTATGTTCCTATCCCTGTCTGCTCCGACTCTTTAATCTTCTCGCCTATAAACTTAAAGCCTGTCAAAACTTCCTTCATTTCAACACCATAGGCATCGCATATTGCTTTAACCAAATTTGTTGTAACTATTGTTTTTACAATATAGCCGTCCTTGGGCAGTTCACCACGTTCTTTTAGTGAGGACAGAATATACTCAGACAGCAATGCACCCACCTGGTTGCCTGTAAATGTATTATATTCGCCGTCTTTATTTTTAACAATTATACCCACTCTGTCGGCATCGGGGTCGGTACCTATGATTAAATCCGCTCCGCATTCCTTTGCATAACCGATAGCAAGCTCAAAGCCTTCTTTGTTTTCGGGATTTGGTGATGCAACTGTGGGAAATCTGCCGTCGGGCATTTCCTGCTCTTTTACGATTACCACATCATCAAAGCCTATTCTTTTTAAGATTTTGCGGACAGGCTTATTGCCTGAGCCGTGAAACGGTGTGTAAACAAACTTTAATGTTCCGCCCTTTTCTCTGTCAAGCTCGGGATTGATACATTGAGCCTGAACACAATCAAGATATGCATCTTCAACATCGTCACCCATCATAACGATTTTGCCATTTGCAACCGCCTTGTCAAAGTCGCAAGTCTTTACGTCCTTGAACATATCCGTCTTTTCCATTTCCTCTAAGACGATAGATGCAAGCTCGGGATTTAACTGAGCTCCATCTGAGCCATATACCTTGTAGCCATTGTATTTCGCAGGGTTGTGGCTCGCTGTTATTACTATGCCTGCGGTTGTTTTTTTGTATCCGATTGTGAATGACAATTCGGGAACAGGCTTTAACTCTTCAAAGATGTATACCTTTATTCCGTTTGCCGCAAGAATTGCTGCCGCTGTTTTTGCAAACTCATCGGATTTAATTCTGCTGTCATACGCAATAGCAACGCTCAGTTCCGCAGCGTTAGGATTGGTCTTTATCAGCTGATTGGCAAGCCCCTGTGTCGCCTGACCTACAACATATGAGTTCATTCTGTTGGGACCTGCACCTATAACACCTCTAAGTCCTGCTGTTCCGAACTCCAGGCTTCTATAAAAGCGTTCCTCGATTTCTTTCTCGTCACCGCTTATGGCTTTAAGCTCTGCAACGGTTTCGGCATCGGCATTATCAAGCCATCTTTGATATTCTTCCATATAGTTCATCTCTTTACCTCCCAATTATTTTTCTTATTTATCTTCATAACATTATTATACTATTAAAATTATCCAAATACAACCCCAATAATATCAAATTTTTGTTTCGGTTTTGATTGATTTTTTTTACATATTTTGATATAGTAATATTAATAACTATATTTAGGAGTGAGTTAAATGAAAATAGCAATAGGCGCAGACCACGGCGGAATAAACCATAAGACATATATAAAAAATTATTTGACAGAGCAAGGAATTGAGGTTACAGACTTCGGCACAAACACAACCGAGTCTGTTGACTATCCCGACATTGCCCTTGCGGTGGGAACGGCTGTGCGTGACGAGGACTATGACTGCGGAATTCTGATTTGCGGTACAGGTATCGGTATGAGCATTGCCGCCAACAAAATTCACGGCGTTCGTGCGGCACACGTAACGGATTGTTACAGTGCGAAAATGGCAAAGCAACACAATGACGCTCATATAATATGTTTGGGCGAAAGAATAACAGGCCCTGACCTCGCCCTTGAAATCGTCAAATCCTTTATTGGCGAAAAACACTTGGGCGGCAGGCACTCTAACCGAGTGAATAAAATTATGGCTATTGAGGGTTGATGTATTATGACTATAACGTATGAATTTGGTAACTCCCTATATGTTAATCTCACCAACAGATGCACAAACAGTTGTGCCTTTTGTGTCAGAAACAATCACGACGGTGTAAATGGCAAGGACAACCTCTGGCTTGACCGCGAACCGAGCATTGAAGAAATAAAGGCTGATTTTAACACGCGAGATTTGGCATCTTATGACTCCGTTGTTTTTTGTGGCTATGGAGAACCTCTTATGAGGTTTGATGATGTAATTTTGATTTCAAGATGGCTTAAGGAGCAGTTTTCTGATTTAAAAATCAGAGTAAATACCAACGGACAGGCAAACCTGATTTGCAAACGTGATGTTACGCCCGAATTAAAAGGAGTTATTGATACCCTTTCCATAAGCCTGAACGCTGACAATGCCGACAAATACCAAGAGATATGCAAAAGCTGTTACGGAACAGATGCGTACAACGCCCTTTTGGAATTTGCAACTCTTGCAAAAAAATATGTTCCCGAGGTTATACTATCTGTTGTCGACAAGGATATGACAACAGAGGAAATCGAAAATTGTCGCAGTATAGCCGACAAGTGCGGTGTTAAATTCAGGGTTCGTGAATATATAGAATAGCAGGTGCTTTATGCTTGAACTTTCAAATATAACAATAGACAAAAAAGATTATATAGACAGATTTTTACTTAGAAGAATGAGTAAAAGTTCGGAGTTTTCATTTACAAATCTATTTATGTGGCGAAAGAGCTATAACATTAAATACGCAATTATCGACGATATGCTCTGCCTTTTTGTGAGGCACACGAATGGTCCGATAAGTGCAACCTTTCCCATAGGATTTACCAACGCTGACGGCAGTGAAAAAGACGTCACAAACGCGCTGAACTTTATTCTTGATTGTTTCGACAACCGGGGGTGTGAGCCTTTGATAAGATTGTACGACCAAAGTGCCGTAAAAAAACTTAGAGATACTTTTCCCGATAAATTTATACTCACTGAGGACAGAGATAACTTTGATTATGTTTATAAAGTTGAGGACCTTATTAATTTGTCAGGGAAGAAGTATCATTCCAAGAGAAATCATATTAACAAGTTTATTGCAAAATATCCAAACTATAAATATTGTAAAATGACCCCTGATGACGCTCAGGAATGTATTGATTTGTTTGACTCCTGGCGATTGTCCAAGGATGATGGTTCTTCTATTGAACTTACAGAGGAGCGTGAAGCAATAATCGAATTGCTTAACAATTGGAATGATTTAGGCATTACGGGCGGTTGTATCAGGGTTGACGGCAAAATGGTTGCGTTCTCTTTCGGGGAGGCGTTGAGTAGCGACACGGTTGTTGTTCACCTTGAACACGCGGACACCTCATACGAGGGTATATTTGCCGTTATGAACCAGCAGTTTTTGGAAAATGAATGGCGGGATTACACCTATGTAAACCGCGAAGAAGATATGGGTATTCCGGGTATACGTAAGGCAAAGCTGTCATATTGCCCTGCTTTTATGATAGAAGAGTATATTGCAACTTTAGCATAACTTAGCATAATATCAAAAGCAGTCAATTGTCAACCTGTTTCAAAATATAGGTTGACGATTGGCTGCTTTTGTGCTATACTGTAGATTATAGAGGTGCCCACGGAAATATGAAGCAATCGGGCAGTGTATCCTCTGAGTTTCAAGTCGAAGGAGATTTGGAAATGAATTTAAGGCCGCACCACATACTCTGTATTCAGAAATTTATGGGGTATGGATATAATGCAGACTTCACCGCACATATGAAATCTATTGTATCGGGGCTTACAAGTAATCCCAAGACCCAATTTACTGTTGCACAAGGGTGTGATGATCTTTGCAAAATGTGTCCGAATAATATAAGCGGTGTCTGCACTTCACTTGAAAAAGTGGCTTTGATGGACAGTGCCGTTCTAAGTATTTGCAATCTCGTTTACGGGGAAAATGTTCCGTGGGCAGAGGTTGCGAGTAAAGCACGAGAACGGATTTTTGAAACGGACAAATTTAATAACATTTGCACCTGCTGCCAATGGTTTGAGCTTTGCAGGAGTATGGAGGTTTACTATGAATGACGCAAAAGAAATGAAAAAAAACTATAAGACGATTGACTTAGTTTACATAGCACTGGGAGTAGTTCTAATTGCAATATGCTCTTGGATAAGCATACCAACAACTGTACCGTTTACAATGCAGACTTTTGCTGTATTTTTCGTATTGTCAATTTTAGGTGGCAAGCGTGGGTCAGTAGCTATTATCGTATATGTATTGCTTGGAGCGGTTGGTGTCCCGGTATTTGCACAGTTTACTTCTGGAATCGGTATTCTCTTTGGAAACACAGGCGGATATATCGTTGGTTTTATTTTTATGGGGCTGCTCTACTGGCTGATTGTTCATTTCTTAGGAAAAAAACTGTGGGTAGAAATCCTCGCTATGGTTATTGGCTTAGCTGCGTGTTACTCTTTTGGAACCGTGTGGTTTATGATTGTCTACGCTCAGGCAAATGGAGCCGTGAACCTTGCGATGGTTCTTGCTTGGTGCGTAATACCGTTTATTATCCCTGACCTTATTAAACTTGGACTGGCATTGATTTTGGTACGGCGCTTATCCCCCGTACTGAAATTACAATAAAGTTTAATAAAGATATATCGGTGGAATTGCATTCCACACTGCACATATGAGAGACAAAGCACGAGCGTTACTTCATTTTCACAAACTTTAGCATAATGTTAAAATTTTTTGTTGACAATACACCCAAAGTATGTTATTATAATATAGCTGTTGTGGTCCGGTAGTTCAGTTGGTTAGAATGCCAGCCTGTCACGCTGGAGGTCGTGGGTTCGAACCCCATCCGGATCGCCACTGCTACCCTAGCTCAGTCGGTAGAGCGCTTCCTTGGTAAGGAAGAGGTCGGCGGTTCGATTCCGCTGGGCAGCTCCAGAAGAAAATGACAACTTTCTGTTAAGGAAGTTGTCATTTTTTTGTGTGCTTATAATATATATATTACATTTATGTAAATTTTGTTGACAAATAAAATAAATACTGTATAATGTTGGTTAACATCAAGAAAATTATATATTTTTTTCAATTGAGGTGATGTTTCAATGAATAAAGAAACTGAAAGAAAGTATCACATTCCTGATTATGAAAGGCTGTTTCAAGATAGCACAGGTCCATCAGGCAGTGAAAAAAACGGGTCAAGCATTTATAAGCATTTGCTCATTCAGTATAAAGGAAAGCTGTTTATATCCACAATTCTTTACATTATAAAACATTCACCTGTTTTGCTTATTCCTCTTATTACGGGCGAGGTTATTAATGCAGTTACCGCAGGCGGACCCGATACAATTAAAAAGTTAGTTATATACGGAGTTATATTACTTGTACTGTTACTCCAAAATATTCCTACGCACGTTCTGCGTGAGAAGTATAACAATGAAATGCTTCGTACAATCGGGGCAGGACTCAGAAATACGGTTATAAGAAAGCTGCAGCACTTATCTATCGTATACCACAAGGAAATAGAAAGCGGTAAAATTCAGTCCAAGTTTATGCGTGACATTGAGGCGATTGAGGTTCTTAACCGACAGCTTACAAACACTCTTTTTCCTACTATAATAAATGTTCTTGTTTACGTAGCTGTAGCCGTTACCAAAAGCAGAATTGTTACAGTGTTTTTTGCGGCGGTTATCCCGATAAACGTTATAGTGGTTTATATGTTCCGTAACAGTATGAAGGACGCAAACAGAAACTTCCGCAAGGAGAACGAAAACATATCCGCCAAAGTTTCAAGTATGATTGATATGATACCCGTGACAAAGGCACACGGACTTGAAAATGAGGAAATCAATGCTCTGGAGAACAAGATTAATGAGCTTAAGACGCAAGGCTTGCTTGTTGACAAAATAAATGCTTATTTTGGCTCGGTGACATGGGTAGTAAGTCAGATTATGAGCGGTATATGCTTGTTCTTCACATCATATCTTGCATACAAGGGCAAAATTCAGATAGGTGACGTGGTGCTGTTTCAGTCCTATTTTAACAGTATTTCTTCGTCATTACAGGGGCTTATCAATATCTATCCCGAACTTACAAAGGGAATGGAATCAGTAAATTCGTTATCTGAGATAGTATTATCAACTGATATCGAGAACAATAGCGGGAAAATCAAACTGCGTTATGTTCACGGCACAGTTAATTTTGATAATGTATCGTATCGTTATCCAAATGCAGACGAAGACACCATTAAGGATTTTAATCTTGCGGTAAAGCCGGGAGAATGTGTTGCTTTTGTTGGTGCATCAGGGTCTGGTAAGTCAACAATAATGAATATGATTATCGGATTTTTAAAGCCAACCAAAGGAACAATGCGAATAGACGGAAAGCCAATAGAGGCATTGAGTTTAAGTGAATACCGACACTTTATATCGGTTGTGCCTCAAAGCTGTGTAATGTTTACGGGAACAATCAGAGAAAATATAACCTATGGTTTAAAAAACGTTTCCGAGGAACGTCTGAAGGAGATTGTTCATCTTGCAAATATAGATGAATTTACCGATAAATTACCCGATGGACTTGATACCCATGTTGACGAGAATGGAGCTAACCTTTCGGGAGGACAGAAACAGAGAATATCAATTGCCCGTGCCCTTATCCGTGATCCGAAAATACTCATTCTTGACGAGGCAACATCGGCACTTGACAACATTTCGGAATATCACGTTCAGAAAGCGATTAATAATCTGACAAAGGGCAGAACAACATTTATTGTTGCTCACCGATTATCAACGATACGTAATGCGAATAAAATTGTGGTTATGGATAATGGACGTTGCATAGAGATGGGTACATTTGATGAGCTTATGGCGAAAAAGGGTACCTTCTACAAATTAAAAAGTCTTAACGATAATATGGCAACTATGGAATAATAACGAGGCTGTTACAGCAGATGTAACAGCCTCCGATTTTTATCTTAAATTTTATTCCTCAGCATCAATCACAACGACGCCGCAATCCTTAATGCTCTCGTAAAAATGAGCTGTTGTCGCACTTATATACGCCTGAACCCACAATGTTCCTACGCCCAAGCACAGTGTACCAACAATGGACCAACCGATAAAACTCAAGTGTAAAATAAACAAATCCATCTTGTGTCCGTTCATAATCCTCTGGCTTTCATCTATACATTCTTTCCAGCCATAATCAGGATGGTCGCTCTTAACATAAAACGCCATAGAATACGCATATGCCTTTATAATCCCCGGCACTATAAATAACAAGCTCCACAAAAATGTAAATAATGCCACCAACAGTCCTAACACTATGTTACCGCCCATGTCATCACTGAACCCTTTGAATAAACTGCCAATCTCCATTTTTTCACCATCTCTGGCTTGCTTTAAAAATATGTATGCAAAACCCATTTCCAAAGCACCGCTGAAAATGATTACAATAAGAGCACCGACGACCGGAATAGCACTGATTGCACTGGTGAGTGCCATAAAAATAACGATTGTCAAAACCGCATATAACCAATTTGGCGAAAAAATCGAACCGCCCAACTGTGCCTTTGCCCTATCTTTTAACTCTTTTCTGTTCATAAATAACACTTCTCCCTTTTTATATTTATTATTTTATATCTTTCTCGTGAAGAAAAACTCCGTCTTCCACCAACGTCTTTTGCAATACGTTAATATCAATACTGCTAAAGTCATCGGTAAGTGCCGCCGCCGTTCCTGCCGCCTGACCCGTTACCGCACAACAGGGAATGACTCTCATTATATCCCACAAGGTTTCATTAACTGAGGTACATCTGCCTGCAAAAATCAAATTCTTTACGCACTTGTTATACAAGGTGCGAAATGGCACCTCATATACAGGTCCGCGTTTTTTCCAATCGGATACCATTCCTACGGAATCGCTGAACTCTGTATGCATCTCTTTGTGTGACTGTTCGTACTCTCCGCGTATCTTTCTTGTCATTCTGATTTGCGGAATCGTTGGCATAGTTACAGGCCAATATTTACTGTCCTTTTCCTTTTCCTCAATATAGTGTTTCAGGATTTCTTGGTGCGAAAGAATGGTCATTTCCGAAAGCTCCTTCTCACCCAACCCCAAAAACCTTTTGTTATTAAGGGTTTCAACCTTGTTTTCTTCTGTTTTTTCTTCATCAGGAATATCAGAAAATCCATATGTTTTTAATTTATAGCCCTCTTTGTCTACAATATAATGCCAAGCCGCCAAAATATTCCCCTGCTTGAAGGTATCGGTTGGTACGTCCGCAAAATGTGCAATGTCGCAATCGCCTGTGGCATCAACAACAGACTTAACCTTGTAAGCACCCCTGCCCGACTTGTTTTCAACAATAATGCTGTCAATCTTGTCTCCGCATTTTTTTACAGCCGTCACATATGTACCATACATTATGTTTACGCCTGCTTCTATCAATAACTGTTCTGCAAGAATTGCAAACACTTGAGGATTATACCTGACCTCAAAACGTTTGTCATTTTCGGTTATCTCTCTTGTCTTGTTCAGCCAATATTTCGGGCAATCTATCTCTGCACCGTATTTAATGGACAGACGCAAAAGCTCCTCTGCTATACCAAATGACACCTGTTTGCCATATCCGTCACATAAAGGCAAGAATATCGTCACAAGGCCCGCCGTACCAAGTCCGCCGAGTATGAACTGCTTTTCAAGCAAAAGCGTCTTTTTTCCGTGACGCGACGCCGCGAGGGCTGCCGATATTCCTGCGAAACCGCCGCCGCATACCGCCACATCATATTCGTCAATAACCTTGGTTTGTAAATTTTCATTTATCACCGGTGGTTCACCTCGTGTATAATTATTATTTTTTGTTACAGTGTTATAATATGTTTTTATTGTAGCATATATTTTATTACAACGCAAGACTTTTACATAGAGTTATTCTTGTAATCTCCCGGCGTTTTGCCTGTTATTTTTTTAAAGGCATAATAGAAGTTAGAGGTATTGTTGTAACCGCATTTTGATGCAATTTCGAGTCTGGTTAAGTCTGTTGTTTCGATATAGTACACCGCACGTTCAATACGTTTTACACAAATATATTCCCAAGGGGATATTCCGTTCAACTGTTTGAATTGACGGCAAAAATAGTTTTTGCTCATATGTGCAACATCGGAAATCTCTTCAAGTGTTAAGTTTTCCGTCAGATGCTTGTCTATATAGGCAAGAGCTTGCTCTATATACCTCAGTGTTTCGGCGTTATAGTTTGTGTCATTTTTAGACAACTGACCTTCATATGCACGTATCATTTCCACAAGAATATTCATCAGGTGAATTTTCAGCATAATCTCATACTCTTTATTCTGCTCCGCTGCCTCTTTTTCCATCATAAATATTAAGTTGCGGATTATGGCAGACGCTTTGTTTTCGGTATTTATTTTATTATGAGGGTTTTTCTTTCTGTTTAAAAATATTCTTGTCAGTTCACCGCCTGTAATACCGAAATTTTCCGACCATACAAATCTCGGCTCAAAATGTATGTTTAAAAAGTTTGTATTTTCGTAAAGTTTTTTTATCCAATGATATTCATCTGTGCTGAAAAAGAATATATCCCCACCTTTAAACTCAAATTCCGACGCATTCGTCGCATAGATTCCGTTCCCGTTCAGCACCATTGTTATCTCAAAGGCGGTATGGTGATGCTCATAAAACATACTTCCGTTTATGGGCAATGAGGAACGGAAAATTCTCAAAAGAGAGGGCATTGCCTCTACACTGTTTTTGGCTTCAGGCATAATAATCTCCATTCCGCCGCCCTGCGTCGGCACAAATAATAATTAAATTTACCTCTTATCCGCAGGGCAAGGAATGATAAGAGATTATTACGCCCATGTGCGTTTCCGAGGCAAGTGCCGAGGAAAATTTCGCACGGGCAATTAATTCCGC
>CADAVS010000034.1 GCA_902791425.1 uncultured Ruminococcus sp. | reverse complement strand
CATTATCTTGGCTGCATCCATTGCCGAACCACCGCCAAATGCTATTATTGTGTCAGGTTTAAATGCTGTCATCTGCCTTGCACCCTCCATTGCACATCCAAGCGTCGGGTCAGATTCTACATCAAAGAAGGTCTGATGTGCTATTCCCATTTCATCCAGCTTATCTGTTATCGCCTTTGTATAGCCGTTATTATACAAAAAGCTGTCTGTTACGATAAAAGCTCTTTTCTTGCTCATTACGTTTTTAAGTTCATCAAGGGCAACAGGCAGACATCCTTTTTTGATATATATCTTTTCGGGTACTCTGAACCATAGCATATTTTCTCTCCTCTCAGCAACTGTTTTTATATTTAACAAATGCTTTACACCTACGTTTTCCGACACCGAATTTCCACCCCAGCTTCCGCAACCGAGAGTGAGCGACGGTGCAAGCTTAAAGTTGTATAAGTCGCCAATTCCGCCGTGTGATGACGGCGTGTTCACAAGGATGCGGCAGGTCTTCATCCTGTCTGCAAATTCGTCTATCTTTTCTTTTTCCGTTACAGCATTCAGATAAATTGATGAAGTATGTCCGTATCCGCCGTCTGCTATCAGATGCTCCGCCTTGTCAAATGCTTCTTGTATGTTCTTCACCTTATACATTGCAAGCACAGGCGATAACTTCTCGTGTGCAAATTCTTCTGACAATTCCACCGACTCAACCTCACCGATAAGAATTTTTGTATTCTCCGGCACCTTTACATCTGCAAGCTCCGCAATTGTATATGCTGATTGTCCGACAATTTTAGCATTTAACGCTCCGTTTATTATTATTGTCTTTCTCACCCTTTGAATTTCCTCTTTATTCAGAAAATAGCAACCACGTGCTAAAAATTCTCTTTTAACATTATCATATATATCCTTATGGACAATTACCGATTGTTCAGATGCACATATCATACCATTGTCAAAGGTCTTTGAATGAATAATAGAATTAACAGCCAAAATTATATCAGCAGTATCATCTACAATTGCAGGTGTATTGCCTGCACCTACACCTAAAGCCGGTTTTCCGCTTGAATATGCCGCCTTTACCATTCCGTGTCCGCCTGTTGCAAGAATTATATCCGCCTCTTTCATTACAGTATTGGTAAGTTCAAGCCCCGGTACGTCTATCCAACTTATAATCCCCTCAGGTGCACCTGCCGCAACAGCCGCCTCAAGCACAATTTTTGCCGCCTCTATTGTGCTGTTCTTTGCTCTCGGATGCGGTGATATTATGATTGCATTTCTTGTCTTTAATGATATAAGCGTTTTAAATATTGCCGTAGATGTGGGGTTGGTTGTAGGTATAACTGCAGCTATAACTCCGATTGGTTCTGCAATCTTTTTTATTCCATATGCCCTATCCTCTTCAATAACTCCGCAGGTCTTGGTGTCTTTGTATGCGTTATATATATATTCCGCCGCATAGTTGTTCTTTATTACTTTATCCTCTACAACACCCATACCCGTTTCTTGGGCAGCCATTTTAGCAAGCGGTATTCTCGCTTTGTTCGCCGCAGATGCCGCCGCAAAAAATATCTTGTCAACTTGCTCTTGAGTATAGTGCGAAAATTCCTCCTGTGCTTTTCTTAACCTTTTTATTTCTTCTTCCAATGCAGGAATACTATCAATTAATACTTTTTTCATAGCAATCTCCAATCCGCCTGTTTTTAAGGCACAATTATAATTCTATGTTTATTTTATTGATAATATTCCAACAAATAAGCCCATACCAAAAATGATATGGGCAAAATATTAAATATAGTTTTATTTCTTTGCTTTCTTGTTCTGCTTATTTTTATTTTCATACACAAGCTTTGTACTAATAAATTCTAAAATACTAAATCTTGTTAAACCTACATAATATCCTGTAAAAATCAATACAGGCAAAACAAACATTTCTGCAATGTATAAGGCAAAATTTCCGCAAGGCACAAAGGATGCAAAAGGAAGATACCAAATTCTGTATATCATATCCGGAGTTCCTTTAATAATACACCCGGCTATAAAGAAATCACTTTCGCCTTTTACAATAGGTATATCAATATACCAAATATCCGGTGCAGCCACTCTGATTATCAACAAAATAATCGGTACAACTGCGGTTAGTGCCGCAACCTTAACAGGAATAGTTTTGTCGGGAAAGAAGCCCGGGATTTTTCTCGAATCGTCGTGTCCTATGTGCCAACAGGTACCATACATAGCCGCCGCATATATAAACGTTGTTATCGCCGAGAATAGATATGGGTGCTTTTGTGCGACACTAAATAACGCTATGACCATAAATATTGTTATAAATACAAGTATCAAATGTCTTATGTAAATTTTTGATGCCGCCTTTAATGCTTTTTTCAATTATATCACCGCACTTTTAAAAGTTAATAGTAATATTTTACACTCACAGCTACACTTTGTCAACAGCCAAAATCATATTTTACAAAGAAATCATCAGGAATATCCGCCGTCAAAGTTATCGCTCTGCCACTTGTGGGGTGGACAAACTCAAGGGACGAGCAATGAAGCCGTGTTCTCTCCCCCGAAATCTCTGTCCCGTAAATAAAATCGCCATACAGAGGGTTACCGATATACGCCATATGAACCCTTATCTGATGTGTCCTGCCTGTATGCGGAGTAAGCTCAACCAACGAAAATCCGTTCTCACTTTTCAGAACTGTGTAGTCCGTTTTTGCGTACTGACCATCCTCCGCCACTGTTCTTGTGATAATGCTGTCATTCATTCGCCTTATGGGTGCCTCAATTGTGCCTGACACAGGATTGGGAACACCACAGCATATGGCAAGATATTTCTTTTTTATCTCTCGGTTTCGTATCTGTCTGCACATCATTTCAGCCGAATATTGATTTTTTGCAATCAGAACAATACCCGTTGTATCTCTATCCAACCTGTTTACTGTTCTGAAAACAAAATCACTGTCTTTATAATAATTTACAACAGCATTTGCAAGAGTGTTATGGAAGTGATGTATTGACGGATGCGTCGGCATATTATGTGGCTTATTTACAGCCAAAATATCTTCGTCCTCATATATTATATCAAGGGGTATATTATTCGGAACAATGTTCTCTGACTTCTCCTCAGGAAAGTTAACTTCAAAAATATCTCCCGTTTTAACTATAGCCCTTACTGTCACTCCTTCGGAATTCAAAAGCAATCCGCAATCATAACTCTTTAGTTTTTTCACAAGCTTTGCTGACATATTCAGTTTTTTGAAAAGTATGTGCTTTACATCCTTCCCCGAAAGCTCCTCTGTTATTTCTATTGTTATTTTTTTCAAGCAATCACCCAACTTATCTTATTTGAAGGATTGTATCAAATTTATGCAGATATGTCAGCAAAAGCCGTAATATGCCTTAAGTGTCGCATCTGCAGATACTTAAATTTTTTTAAAATTATATATCCTGCTCACCAACTTAATATTTTCTGTATAGATAACCTTTATTCATACATTTGACTTAAAATACAAAATCAAATTCAAAGCCATAGATATCTACTGTATCTCCCTCTTTAACCCCTGCGTTTTCCAGCATTTTTATTGCTCCGCATTTAATTAATGCTCTTTGGAAATACTGCATTGATTCATAGTCATCAAAGTTTGTAGACCCTGCAATTCTTCTCACACGTTCGCCCGTTACATAGAATATGCCGTCAACAACCTCGACTTTCATTTCTTCCTCTTTGCTCTTCAGCATATCAATATCAATAAATTCGCTTTCGTCAATCTCTTCTTCCGGCAGTTCAGACAGCATCTCAAGGGTATAGTTCAAGACTTCACGAACGCCCTGTTTTGTTGCGGCAGAAATCTTGAACACCTTGTATCCCCTATTTTCAAGCTCTGTCTTAAACGCCTCAAAGTTTTCTTCAAACTGCGGAATATCAGCTTTGTTAGCTACCACAACCTGTGGTTTTTGTGCCAACTTTTCACTATACATTTTAAGCTCACTGTTTATTGTATCAAAATCCTCAAGAGGGTTTCTGCCCTCTATGCCCGACACATCCACAAAGTGAAGCAAAAGTCTTGTTCTTTCCACGTGTCTTAAAAACTCGTGTCCTAAGCCAACACCTTCGTGAGCACCCTCGATTATACCGGGAATATCTGCGATTACAAAACCGCCGCCGTCACCAATATTTACAACACCAAGGTTAGGCTCTAAGGTTGTAAAATGATAATTGGCGATTTTAGGTCTTGCATCACTTACCATAGATAAAAACGTAGACTTGCCAACATTGGGGAAACCGAGCAAGCCAACATCTGCAATCAATTTAAGCTCTAAAGTAACATCTCTCTCGTCGCCTAATGTTCCCGATTTAGCAAACTTAGGCGTCTGTCTTGTTGCGGTAGCAAAATGGGAGTTACCCCAACCGCCGCTGCCACCCTTTGCAATGACAAATTCCTGACCTTCTTCCTTAAGGTCGCAGACAGCAAGACCTGACTCGGTATCTCTGACAATTGTACCGACAGGAACTTTGATTATTAAGTCCGCACCATTTTTGCCGTTACGGCGTTCATCCTTGCCGTTTCCGCCCGGCTCTGCCGCGTATTTCTTTTTATATCTGAAATCTATTAAAGTATTGACGCCTTTATCGGCAACAAAAATAACATTGCCGCCTCTGCCTCCGTCACCGCCGTCGGGACCGCCTGCCGCAATGTACTTTTCTCTGTGAAATGTGACAGCACCATTGCCGCCGTCACCTGCCTTAATATGAATTTTAGCCACATCTGAAAACATAGTCTGTAAGCCTCCGCTTTTCTGTATTATAAAGTAAAAAAACAGGACGGACATAAACTGTCCGTCCTCGTATGTTCAGATTTTACTGAGCAATTTCGTAAACAGAAACCTGCTTCTTGCTCTTTCCTAAACGCTCAAACTTAACCTTACCGTTTGTCAATGCAAAGAGAGTGTCATCACTGCCCTTACCTACATTGATACCGGGATGGATTTTTGTTCCGCGCTGACGAACCAAAATGTTACCTGCGAGAACGTGCTGACCGTCGCCCTTCTTTACGCCAAGACGTTTGGACTCTGAATCTCTACCATTCTTGGTACTACCCATACCTTTCTTATGAGCCATTTTATATCACTCCTTTAAATCAATATAGTTCTCATAACCTTAAGTTATGCGTTGATAGCTGTAATCTCTACCTTTGTGTAGGGCTGTCTGTGGCCCTGCTTTTTGTGATAACCCTTTTTAGGCTTATACTTATAAACGATTATCTTCTTGTCCTTGCCATTTTTAACAACAGAAGCTGTAACAGTTGCACCATCAACATAAGGAGCACCAAACTTAGCATCTTCGCCGCCGATTGCAAGAACCTTATCAAATGTAACGGTTTCGCCTTCTTCAACGCCGAGCTTTTCGATGAAAACTACATCACCCTGCTCAACCTTGTACTGCTTGCCGCCTGTTTCAATAATTGCGTACATTTTGTAATTCCTCCTATTACCCAAGACTCGCCATTGAGGTGAATATCGCAATATTCTTATACATACCTCTTCAGAGCGGTTTACCGATATATTTTAACACATCAAAATATATTTGTCAACAACAATTTTTTATATTTTTTAAATTTATTGATTTATCCCAAGCAATCTCTTTGCATTTCCGTTATATATCGCATCTAAATCAGAGTCCGAGAGTTCAAGAGTATTTAAAAACCTCTTCTCCATCTCTCTTGTACGCCAAGGTGAATCGGTAGCAAACAGCATTTTATCAACGCCGTGTTTTTCTATAATCTTCATTGCAATTTCGCGGGGCATTTGACCATATCCAAAGGACGTATCAAAATATAAGTCTGTATCGCACAGCATTTCAAGCACCTGTACTCCGCAATCAACACCACCCCAATGAGCAGCAACAGTCGGAGTATCTATCCACTTTAATGCATTTTTAAAGTTATTCGGCATACCGTGAAAGGGCAACTCAGCACCATAGTCATAGCCTGCGTGAAACACAAGAATAAGTCCAAGCTGAGATATTTTTTTGTAAATAGGCTTCATCTTTTCGTCATCTACATAAAACTTCTGATATTCAGGATGTAATTTCACACCCTTTAAGCCAAGACTTTTAATTCTTTCAAGCTCGTCCAATGCATTTTTGGCATCAGGGTAAACAGAGCCGAATGCAAAAATATCAGAATTATTATTTACAGAGGCGGCAAAATTATTAACGCTTTCCATTTGATGCTCATTTGTGGCAATGTTTAAAATAACAGCCGCGTCAACATCTTCCTCCTGCATAGATTTTTTCAATCCGCCTATGGTTCCGTCAGTATAATATTCCATACCTCCCGAAGAATATGCCAGCTTTTCAAGTGCCTTTTGTGCAATTTTATCAGGAAAACAATGTGTGTGAAAGTCAATTAACATCCGCTTTATCGCCTCCTTAGATTACTTCAAATTATAGCCAAGCTCAAAAGCCTTCAAATTTGAATCAAGGAATTTAGCAGGAGTTGAAGTCTTAATCGTTTCAACCCACTTTTCGTAGGCTATATCGGTATTTTTAGCCATAACACCGATTAAAACAACATTTACGGCTTTGATATTTCCTGCCTCTGTCGCATACTTAAGTGCATCAACTGTTGTTAAATCCACCTTTTTTGCAAGTTTGTCTTCTATATTCTCAGGATATTCCATAGCACCTGTAATAACGGGCATAGGGTCCATATTCTGAGTATTAACAAGCATCTTTCCGCCCTTTTTCAAAAACGGCAATGCTCTGTATGCCTCAAGCATCTCAAAGGCAAGAATTATGTCAGCCTCACCCTTATCTATAATCGGAGAGTATACCTTATCGTCGAACTTAACATAAGTAACAACACTTCCGCCTCTTTGGCTCATACCGTGAACCTCAGATACTTTAACGTCATAGCCTTCATTCACAACAGTGTTTCCGAGAATTCTGCTCGCAAGCAATGTTCCCTGTCCACCAACGCCAACAATCATAATATTCATTGTAATTACTCTCCTTTCTCCATTGCACCGAAGGGACAAACATTAAAGCAAAGTCCGCATCCGTTACAAAGTGTTTCGTCTATCATAATTTTTTCGCCGTCAAAAGATATTGCAGGACAGCCAAGCTTCATACACATTTTACACTTCTTGCAGTTGTCATGTATCTTGCACTTGCCTGTGTACTTAACACCCTTTAACAAGGCACAGGGTCTTTGAGCGATAATAACAGAAGGCTCATCCTTCTCAACCTCGGCTTTAACCACCTTTTCAAAATTCTTAACATCAAATGGGTCAGCAACAACAACGCTATCCACACCTATCGACTTACACAACGCAACAAGGTTTACCTGCTTTGTTTCTTCTCCTCTGATTGTATAACCTGTTGTGGGGTTATCCTGATGCCCCGTCATACCTGTAATGGAATTATCAAGAATAATAACTGTGTTGGCGCCCTTGTTGTAAACTATGTCAACCAATCCCGTAATTCCCGAATGCATAAATGTTGAGTCACCGATAACCGATACCAACTTTTTGTTAAATTCCTCACCTCTCGCTTTAGCCATACCGAGAGCGGCACTGATTGATGCACCCATACAAATAGTAGTGTCAACACTTGCAAGAGGAGGTATTGCCCCCAACGTATAACACCCTATATCTCCTGCGACCACAAGTCCCAATTTTTTAAGCACATAGAATGTGCCTCTGTGAGGACAGCCTGCACATAACACAGGCGGTCTTGCAGGTATTTCTTCCTCTATTTCACAGAATTCTGCAGGCTCTTCGTCAAACACTGTCTTTTTAATCATTGTAGGCGTATACTCACCAAGCAGAGTGAACTTTTCTTTTCCTATTACTTCTATACCTAAGGCTCTGCAATGCTTTTCAAGAATTGGGTCAAGTTCTTCTATTACATACACCTTATCGCACTTGTCCGCAAAATCACGGATTAACTTCTCAGGCAGAGGATAAACCATACCGAGTTTTAAATAATTAACTCTGTCACCCAATGCCTCTTTGGCATACATATATGAGATACCTGCGGTGATAACACCGATTTTGCTTCCGTTGTCCTCTATATTATTAAATTCGCAATTTTCAGCAAAATCTGTCAAGGCAGCTATACGATTTTCCACTTCTACGTGGCGTTTAATTGCCTTGGCAGGCATCATTACATATTTATCAATATTTTTTTCATAAGGCTTTAAGGGTTGCTTTATCGGCTCCTCTTCTTCCACAAGGCTCTGTGAATGCGACACTCTTGTAGACAAACGAATGAACACAGGTGTATCAAATCGCTCACTCAACTCAAAAGCCTTTTTGGTAAACTCCTTACACTCATAGGAATCAGACGGCTCAAGCATAGTAATCTTAGACGCCTCCGCATAATGTCTTGAATCCTGCTCGTTTTGAGAGGAGTGCATTCCAGGGTCATCAGCAACGCAGAACACCAAGCCGCCGTTTACACCCGTATAACTAACCGTGAAAATCGGGTCAGCCATAACATTTAAACCAACGTGCTTCATACAGGACATACTTCTTGCCCCTGCAATAGATGCCCCGATGGCAACCTCTGCGGCAACCTTTTCATTTGGTGACCACTCTGCGTATATTTCATCATACTTTACAATATTTTCGGTAATCTCTGTGCTGGGCGTTCCCGGGTAAGACGCAACAACAGAAACACCTGCCTCATATGCCCCTCGGGCAACTGCGGCATTACCAAGCATAAGTTTTTTCATTTTCAATCATTCCTTCCTTGTGTCCATTATAATATTATTTACGGGTATATGTCAAGATAGGAGAACAGTGAATAATAGGACCTACTATTTTTCCCTTAATTTTTCACTGCATTTTTTCTGAACAAAATTCTTTAGAACCCGCGAGAATACTGGATTTTCTCGCACCCGATAGTATATGTAAATATCAAAATCGGCAAACTAATCTTTTAAATTGTATGAGCTTGACACAAGTAAAACTGTGTCAAAAATATATCTTTGTTTTGTGAAATTGGCGATAATAATTACCATTTAAAATTATTTAAAATCTGTTCTGCTCCACTTACATCAACCTGATTATATAAATATGAACTTCTCAAAAGATTATCCGGCACCATATAATCATATTTATCAATACGTGGAGGCAACTGTTCATCGCTCAGAACCACACTAGGATTATCTTTGTCCAAGTTTAATGTTGTTAGCTTTTTAATAAGTTCATTTGTATCCAATCCACTTGTGAAACTTAGATAATAACCTGAATTGACAACTGAGCGTATGTCTAATTGTTCTTTTAACCCACACGCAAACATTCTTACAATTGTACGAATTTCTTTTGTTCCCACCCAAGGACAAACAAAGTATGACTTATCAGCATACTGAATAATGTCATGTTCTAAAATACCACTTTCTTTTGCAATCTTTCTTGCATCAGATAAAACCTTAATTGCGTTTTTCTGCATATAAGGATAAATGGTTTCTTCTATCAAAATGCTTTTCATCTTTTGAAGCACTTTAGAATGAATATCTCCGCTTTCGCCTTCCCAAGATGGTATTCTGCTGCTCTTGGTCTGATTTACGTAAATAGTTTTTCTTTCTTCATCAACAGAAATAACAATCCAAGCACGACCAGCAAGAACGAATACTTCGCCTATGGCAGGACATTTATTTAATGTTCCTATCTCTCCACTACTGCTTAAAACTTTATATGTTTCCTCCTCCTGGAACACAGCATAAAAAGAGAAATAATTACATATTTTTTCGCCCTTTAATCCAACTATAATTCCACCATTCTCCATCCGCTGTAAGTATTCCTTTTCAATCATAAATTTGAGCAAATCACGATACTCATCCGTTGTAATAATATTTTTGAAAGCAGGTAGAAGTAATACTTTTCTTGCAAGCTCAGATGGAGATAATTCTCCGCATGACATCAATGTACTTAAAGTTTGATGTGCTAACAAGCTGAATGGCTTTTTCTTTTGTTCAAAAGGTTCAACCCATCTTTCTTCTAAATAGAGCTGAATAATTGCTAATGAGCGAAGCAAATCCCAAGGCATAGAATCTAACGGATTTTTATTAGATTCCTTATGTAAATTTAAAAACATCATTTGTGATTTTCCTGTTCTTCTACCAGAACGGCCCAATCTTTGAACAAAACTTGAGCATGTGTAAGGAGCACCAACTTGTATGGTAGAGTCCAAATCTCCTATATCAATTCCCAATTCCAAAGTTAAGGTAGCCGCAGCAACAGTTGGACCATCATTATCCCTTAAGGCTTCTTCTGCTTCTTTTCTTAAAGCTGCAGATACGCTTCCATGATGGACATAAAACACATCTCGTTCCTTCCGCCGAGCAGCTTCTTTTTTCATATCATCAATCGTTTTTTCTGCATTCGTTCTACTATTAGTAAATATCAAGCATTTTTTATTATGACAATTATCATACAAAAAGGAATTATACTCATCCATTACCTTTTGTGCATTTGCATCATCCTCAGGTAAAACGAAACTTTCTGCACATAATGAAATAGTTCTTTTATGAGCTTGTATACCTACAGAAACAGATTCCTTATCGCTTCCTGAAGCTAAAAATTCCATTGCAGGTTTATAATCATTCAAGGTCGCAGAAAGACCAATTCTCCTTGGAAAGCATCCTGTGATTTTTTCTAACCTATCTATCAGACAAAGAACCTGAAGACCTCTGTCTTCACCCATTAATGCGTGAATTTCGTCAATTACAATAAATCGTAAATCGGAAAACAACCTGCCAGCATCTCCGGGATGTTTCATTATCAATGCTTCTAATGATTCCGGTGTTATCTGCAAAATTCCTTTGGCTGTTTTTAATGCTTTTCTCTTATGTGATTGGGAAATATCACCGTGCCAAGACCATACGGGAATTTCAACATCTTCTAACAATTCTCCCAATCTTTCAAATTGGTCGTTGATAAGAGCTTTAAGCGGACCAATATACATAACGCCAATTGAATCCGATGGATTCTGCTCAAGCAGAGTCAGTATAGGAAAAAATGCAGCCTCTGTTTTTCCTGAGGCAGTTCCTGAAGCTATTATTACATGCTTGTCCGTATCTAATATTGCATCACAAGCTTCGACTTGAACTTCTCTCAAATCTGTCCATTTTTTACGATATATGTATTCCTGAATAAAATGAGCATAACGCTCAAAGGCACTTGTACTCATATATCAAACTCCGTAAATAGATTATTTGTTTCTTCGTCAAGCTGTTCGGGGTCTTTTTCAGCACTCTTAACCGCAAATCCCTGTTCTTTTATCAATGCATCAAATGTTGTATTAGGATTTTGATGAAGAATATTTAAAAGACCAAGAAAATCCCTTGTTACTTCTCTTGGAGTGAGTAATTGATCTGCACCCAATCTACCAAGAACAGTATTTAAAAAGGCTGTAAGTTCATTCTGCCCTAAGCTGTTCTCATATGTATAGTGGGCACTATGTAACTCACAAAGTCTTTCAAGTAACAAATAGATTTCTTCTGATGATAACTGATTAAGTTTAATAACCGGACTTGTAAAATCAACAAATCCCTGAACTGCAAAACGATTGTCAGCAAGTCTTGAACGTAACGCTTCGTAGCTAAACAAGCCTCTTCGCTCATCATAGATAAACTGAGGTGTTCCACTCATAAACACACCGATGTATTCGGCTTTTCCTTGCATTGTGTCATTAAATATAGTCAATACTTTTTCATAGTTACTGTCACGAGCTTGTTTGTGATTTATCTTATAAAGATTTACTCCTTCATCAATGAATACGAGCAATCCCTTGTAACCTGCTTTTTTTACAAATAAGGCGAATAATTTTAAGAATTCATACCAATTCTGATCATCAATTATGCTGTCAACGGGAAGCTCTCTTTTTGCTTCCGTTTTATTTGCATACTCGCCACGAAGCCAACGTATTGCAGAGGTTTTTAGTGCATCGTCGCCATTTTTCATACCTTTCCAATATGCATCTATAACATTCGCAAAAGCAAAGCCATACGCCATTTCAGAAAGTTCTGATAATATATCTGCAATTTTTTCACTGACCGCTTCAACCAATCTCGGATCATTAGCCTGAAGGTTTTCCTCTCTTGCAGTTGTGGATTGTAAAGATGCTATCCATTTCTGCAAAATTGATTCTAAAGCACTTCCTTCCGGTCGTGTACGGGTTGATAAATGTTGTATAAGTTCTCTATATGTAGATAGTCCTTGTCCATTCGTTCCTGTCAATCTACGTTCAGGAGATAAGTCTGCATCCATAACAACAAAGGAGCGTTCCATTGCATTGTTACGAATTGTCTGTAGCAAGAAACTTTTACCACTACCATATTGTCCACAAACAAATCTAAAAGCTGCACCACCATCCTCAATTGTTGCCAAATCCTGAAGAAATGCATTTACTTCACCTTGTCTACCTACAGCAATATGTCTAAGGCCTATTCTTGGCACAACACCTGCTGTTAAAGAATTAATTAAAGCCGCAGATTCACGACGATTTATATTTACTGCCATTTATAATTCCTCCTATTTCATTGCTTTTTTAAGTTCATCAGCATATTGTTCCAGCACACACAATTCATCTCCAAATGTGTCTATAAGAATATCTCCTATATACTGTGTTGCAATATCATTTATTTCGTCCACAAGAATTTCAGGCATAGACATCTCTGTATTTGCTATTTCCTCTATGCGCCCACTTATGTTTTCCTGTGATAATATGATATACAATATTTCTTTTTGTGTAGGTGAAAGTGTTTCGAGTAACTGTCTGATTTCATTTGACAATCCATCCAAAACAAATTTCGAAGAGTCGTCTTCTGTTGAAATTGCTTCAGGAGTATTAAATTCACTAAGGTGCTCATATATATAGTTGAATTCATCCCTATAGTCATCTTCAAGAATTAGAGTATTTTCTTCTACCACCAATATAGCACACGCTAATTTAATTCCTGACAATTCATTGATTTTTTCAATAGATGGCTGAACCGATGAATCGTATCCAATTTCCCAAGAGTTAGATTGCATACTGTCTATCAAAGTTCTACAATAAGCCGGCATTATTCTAAATATTTCTTTAACAGGCTCCAAATCAGTTAACAGTTCTTTCTCTTCTATAGTATCTTCAATCACTTCAAGGTCTTTTCTCACTGCATCAGATTGATTTCTTAATTCTTCGATGTTTTCAAAATCGAGCTTAACTTCAGCTTTCTTTGCAGGTACAACTGTATTTTTGTTAGGTGAATATTCCTTTTTCAAGAATGCAGTTACTAAAGCAGCGGTTTCTGCATCCAATTCAACTCCACGCAATCTACCTCTACATTCATACAATTCCCTCAAAACATTTTCTGCAAATCTGACCAATTCATTTATGTATTTACGCAATTTGTAACTGTTGGAATATGCCTTCACCATTACATCCATTCGCTTATGTGCATATTTACAGTTTGCTCCCGGAAAAGCATAATACATTTGATTTGTAGCCTTAGTTGGACCATATGTTTCCAAAATGCCTTTTCCGCTTTTCTTGATTAAAGCAGCATCCGCCAACGCCAAAACTCTCGGAATTGCTTCGTGCATAAGAACTTGATGTCCGTCTTTGTAAAATTTACTTCCAACTAAAGAATAATCACATAAAGCATCTACTAATGCAAAAGGCAATTTTAATGGTTTTTCGTTACTATGCTTTTCTATTAAAATGTCTTTAATCATCGTTCTGTTTGGGAACGAAAGATCTTCTATCTCAGGAAGTACAAATTCAAGATTATGGACTCTTGCAAAATCAAATAACCATTCCGTCAAATATCTGTCTAATTGTGGATGTTGTGTTCGATATGTAACCCACAACTTAACTAGTTGATCGTAACCATCCTGTGGCCTTTTCCAACCATAATCATTTAACAATTCATATATATGAACAAAGATATAGGATAAATCGGTACTTAAATAATTGTTTTTTCGTACTTGACTTCTCCAATAAAAATACCATTCCTTTTGTGCTCTATCCATTCCGTCATATGTAGCCCAATATTGCATAAACGGCACATGAGGAACTTCTTTCCCTTCTTTATCTATATATTTTGCAATATCTTTTTCAAATTTGCTTGAATAATCATCCAAGTCGAAGTAAAATTCATCATTTGAATTTCTCGACACATCAGTCTTTATAGTCAATGTAATTCCCGAGGAATAAGGATGGTTCCTTTCCACGTTTCCTTCAACCTGTTTGGGAATAGACTGCTTTTTTTCCTCTGTTCCTGAAACAACAACATCAGAAAACTGCAGGCCTTGCTCTTCAGGATTTTGTTTGGAAAATCCATTAGATTCTCTCCACTGTTGCAATTTCTCTTTTCCGCCGTTAACCCACTTTTCTTTTTTCTGACTTAATTCGGCTTTGATTTCTGCTGGTGTTTTTGTAAGAGGAGTAGGGTTAATGCGAGGTGTTTGCTGCACACCTGCATAATTATTTACATCACTATTCGTATTGTTTTTAATTAAATTTCCGTCTTTGTCTGGAAAATGCCCAATTGCGATGGTTATTAAATCGGCTATTGTACCAACTCCAAAACAGCCCATAGTACATAACCAAACAACGCCTGTGCCGATTTTCCCTACATAGAATCTATGACCACCAAGATGTCCCGTAAATAAGCATAATAAAAGTGTTGCAATCCACGATTTCTGTGATGTAGCATTTGAATTTCTTATATCAACATTGTTTGCTTTATTTTGATTTCTTTTTAATATGGGATTGCAATTATATTCAATCAAAAATGCCGGTAAAAAGAAAATAACCGTCATCACAGGAAAGGCAGAAAAATCCTCAAAGCCTTGTGACACAAACATCAATAAGCAGAATATCCAAAAAAATATTAGTATTCTACTTATAATTTTTGTCTTTGATAAAAATGCAAAAAACTTTAAGTTACCACTGTGAAGCACTGGATTCCTGCACAATTCAATAATTAAAAGCGGGACAAAATACATTGCTGTAAAAGGAATAAACAATTCATTTTCAATCAAAGAAATGAGTACGCAAAAAAACCATATGCCCAATAAAATTTTACTTGCGATATGCATTCGTTTTATAAATTCATTAATTTTACTCATTTATTAATTACTCCTTTTCAACAACATTCATCTATATTTGATAACTTTCGGCACAATCCTTACTCGTGTCAAGTCAGGAGCAAAAAATATTGCTCCTATCTAAAATTCAGTATATTTTATTTAACCCTTAATCTGGCTTTCCACAAGACTTTCTCCGCAGTAAATCTCACGAAGCTTAGGCTTTTCGATTTTGCCTGTTGGGTTTCTCGGAACGTCAGCAAATATGATTTTCTTAGGTCTTTTATACCTTGGCAAATCAAGGCACAAATCATTTATGTCTTCTTCGGTTGCTTCCGCTCCCTCTTTGAGTTCAATTATTGCCGCAGTAATTTCGCCCAACCTCTTGTCAGGCAATCCGATTACCGCAACATCCTTTATCAAATCGCAGCCTCTGAGGAAGTCCTCAATCTGAACGGGATAAATGTTCTCACCGCCTGAGATGATTACATCTTTCTTTCTGTCAACAAGATAGATAAAACCATCTTCGTCTTCCTTTGCCATATCCCCTGTATAGAGCCATCCGTCAGCCAGCACCTCATCCGTTGCCTTTTCATCATTAAAGTAACGTAGCATAACACCCGGACCCTTGACAGCAAGCTCGCCAACTTCACCGTTTGCGACTTCATTTCTATTCTCGTCAACGATTTTAACTTCCCATCCGTAGCCCGCTTTACCTATGGCACCAACCTTGTGTATATTCTCAACGCCCAAA
>CADAVS010000033.1 GCA_902791425.1 uncultured Ruminococcus sp. | reverse complement strand
AGCGGTTCGGAACTTACCGAAGGTAAGCCCGTTAAGGTTGGTACATACACAGCAAGCATTACCCTCGGCGATGTAACTGCGGAAGTGACATTTGAGATTAAACCTGCCCCTGTTGTGACCGGAATCGATTTCAACCGCACCAGTCCCGCATACGATGCAACAACAAACACGTTCTATGTCAGTGACGATTTCCCTTTCTACCTCACTGTTACGGGCGAATACCTCACTATGCTTGAAAATGCCGGCGGACTTAAGGCTACATTCTTCGGCGATACTCAAAATGCCGGTGGAACGATTATGGGCATGACCATTGATTCCGATACCTCTGCCCATGGTTCATATAACATCGGATCTTTAGCCTATGCCATAAACACTGCCGGTGGCGGTGCAACCTATATAGACGGTATTAAAGTCGGCGGCAAGCAGCTTGATGTAAAACTCAAATATGCACAATTGTTTACACTTACCATCAACAGCTCCGAAAACGGCTCCGTCAAACACGATCATACCCTCGGCAATGAAATCCCGGAGGATGTAGAGGTTACACTCAAAGTTTCTCTCAATACTGGCTACGAGCTTGAAACGCTGATTGTTGACGGTCAGAATGTAACCACACAGGTTTCCGACGGTAAATATAAATTCACAATGCCTGCAAATGATGTTGAGGTTTCGGCAACCTTCAAAGCACTTCCTCATACGCACGATTGGGAGTTTGCGGTAAACGGAAATGTGATAACCGCTACTTGCGAAGGTACACTCGGTGTGTGTCCGAACCCGACTTCAACCATAACACTTGTTGCTCCCGAAAATCTTGTTTATAACGGAAGCGAAAAGGTTGTAACAACAAGTGGCACAATCGACGGCGTTACAATTCCTGATGTTCAGTACGAGGGCAACAGAGTGAACGCAGGTACATTTACTGCAAAATTAACGATTGATAATGCAACAGCAACTCTTGCTGTTACAATTACACCAAAATCATTGGACGGTGCAGTTATTGTCCTTGATAACAACGCAAATCTTGGTTACACAGGAAATGCAATAACGCCTGATGTTACTTCTGTTACATTGGACGGAACTACACTTGTAAAAGATACTGATTATACTGTTTCGTATTCCGACAACACTAATGCAGGTCAGGCTACCGTAACGGTAACAGGTAAAGGAAATTATAAAGACACGGCAAACACAAACTTTACTATCGAAAAAGCAACACCCGTTGTAACTGCTCCTACTGCAAAGGCAGGTCTTACCTATACAGGTCAGGCACAGGAACTTGTGAATGCAGGAAGCACAACAGGCGGAACAATGCAGTATAGCATTGATAATGTAACTTACAGTGCAGATATTCCGACAGTAACGAATGCGGGTACATATACGGTTTATTACAAGGTTGCAGGTGGAAACAATTACAATGATGTAGCTGCAAGCTCTGTCGAGGTAACAATCGACAAGCAGACAGTAAATAAGCCTACTATCGAAAGCAAGGAATACACAGGAACAGAGCTTACAGCAGATGTTCTGACAAATGAGTTATATACTGTTTCACAAGATCCGAAAACAGATGTGGGAGAATATGATGTTACTATCACTCTTACCGATGCTGTAAATTATAAATGGGCAGATACAGAGGATGCATCTGTAACATTAAAGTTCAACATCACAGCTGTAACAAACAGTTGGAAAACTGAGCCTTCAATCAGCGGTTGGACTTTCGGACAGACCGCAAGCACACCGAGTTATGAAGCAAAGTTCGGTACAGTAAAGGTTGAATATAAGAAAGCGGAAGAATCAGCTTATACAACTACCGTTCCGACAAATGCAGGAAATTACACGGCTCGTTTCAGCGTAGCCGCAACAAATAATTACGGTGCACTTGAAAAAGCGGTTGATTTCACGATCACAAAGGCACAAGCTGTTATTTCGGTTGATACAACACCGATAGAAAAGTTCTACGGCGAAGCTTTGACACTTCCTGAAGCTACATCAAATATTGGCTCGGTAACTGTTGATAAGACCGTTGCTCAAATGAAAGATAATGGAACATATACTGTTACCTACACAGTAGCAGGAACTAATAACTATGACGGTGACACAAAAACTGTCAATGTTACAATCAAACAGTTGCCTGTTAATATTACTTGGGAAAATGCAGAAGGTCTTGTTTATGACAACACTGAAAAGAAGATAACGGCTGTTCTTGCAAACAAGGTTGCAGGCGACAATGTAAATCTTACTGTTGAAGGTGTAACCTCTGCAACCGAAAAGGGTACTTATACGGCGACTGTAACAGCGGTTGATAATGACAATTACACCATTACAAACGGTACAAATCTGACAAAGGAATGGGCAATTTCCGAAAACGCAAATGAATGGACATCAGCACTTTCAATAACAGGCTGGACATTCGGTGATAATGCAAACGCACCAACAGCTACAGCTAAGTTCGGTACAGTCGAATTTACATACGCAGATAGCATTGACGGAGCATATTCCGATACAGTTCCCACAAATGCGGGTACATATTATGTTAAAGCAACCGTTGCAGGCACATCAAGCTATGCTGAAATCTCCGCTACTGCACAGTTTATTATCGAGGCAAAGGAGCTTAACGCAAATAACATTACTGCAATAGAAACCGAGACCTACACGGGCGAAGAAATTAAACCTGTTCTTGAAGTAAAGGACGGCGATACTACGCTTGTACTTGGTACAGACTATGAGGTTACTTATCAGAACAATGTAAATGCAGGTACAGCAAAAGCTGTTGTCACATTCAAGGGTAACTATAAAGGCAACGCCGAAAAGGAATTTACAATCCTTAAAAAGCAGATTGATCCTGCAATTACACTTACTGCTCCGGTGAAAAATACTGCACCGCAGACAGAAATCACAGGAACAGGTTACACAGCAACAGTTGTATGGTCTCCTGATGTGACTGATAAATTCGGCTACAATACAGAGTACACAGCTACTATCACAATCACAGTTGACGAAAACCACACCGTAACAGGTATTGCAGCAAATGGCTATACCGTAGAAGGTGCAAAAACTGTAACCAATGATGAAAATTCAAATGTTGTAACAGTTGCTTATGAAAAGACAGGCAGCAGACCTTCAAGCGGCGGCGGAACAACACGCTACACAGTTAAGTTCGATACTGATGATGGAAGTAATGTTGCAAGCAAGACTGTAACAAGAAACAGTAAGGTTGCAGAGCCGACAGCACCTACAAAGGATGGCTTCACATTTGAAGGTTGGTACACAGACAAGGAACTCACAACTGCATACGATTTTGATACAAAGGTTACAAAGAGTTTTACGCTCTATGCAAAGTGGAACGAAATCCCGACCGAAGATGACAACAAGCCCGGAACACCCGGTCATAATTGTCCGTCACTCAAATTCAGCGACCTTGATATTACACAGTGGTATCACCTTGATACAGACTATGTGATTGAAAATGATATTTTCAGAGGTACAACTGAAAGCACATTTACACCTAACGGCAATATCACAAGAGCGATGATGATTACAGTTCTCTATCGTGCAGAGGGAGAACCGGAGGTTACAGGCGAAACTACTTTTGAAGATATAGACGAAAATGCTTACTATGCAAAGGCTGTTGTTTGGGGACAGCAGAACGGAATAATCAAAGGATATTCTGAAACTGAGTATGCACCCGAACAGGACATCTTAAGAGAACAGATTGCAGCCATTATGCACAGATACGCACAGTACAAGGGATATGATGTCAGCGTAGGAGAAAACACAAATATTCTCTCTTATGACGATTTTGACAGCATTTCCGAGTATGCAATACCTTCTATGCAATGGGCTGTTGGCAGCGGTATGATCAAGGGTAGAACAGAAAGCACCCTCAATCCCGATGCTTTTGCTACACGAGTAGAAATCGCAGCAATGCTTCACAGATTTATCGAAGCGAATAAGTAAATAGTTCAAAACTTACAAGGGTATACCTCTAGCAAAAAAAAGGTATGCCCTTAACTTATGCGTGGAACGATAGAGGCTCTTTTTGAGGGTGGAATATAAAACCCTTACTTCGCAAGTTTTAGCCTTTGTAAATCGCATAAAATGGGCGTTTTTAGACCTCTATTGCGTGACATTTTGGTAGGGTTATATGCTGATTTGTTTCCATCATAAAATTTAATATGCTATTTTCGGCAAAGCACTTGAAATATTTCCTCGTTTATGGTATCATAATAAATGTCAAGAGGAAATATATGTGATACTTGGCGTGATACTATTTTGATACTAAAAAATTAAACAAAGCAAAAGAATATGGAGATTTGAAAGAAAAAATTTGAATATTTCCATAGAATACTAAACAAATTTGTTTAGTATTAGAAAAACTTTGCCGAATGGGAATAACAGATATTTGTCAAAGGGCAAAGACAAGTATTCTAATGAGGATAAAGAAAGAAACCTCGAAGAAGAAATTCTTTGAGGTTTTTGTTTTTGCGAAGGATGGAGGTAAAACCTTGAAAACACGGACTTTTTGAGGGATAAAACGGAAGTTTTATCGCACGAAAGATGAGCTTGGCGCAGAGAATATGGGGCAATGCCCATGCGCTATTTGACGTTGCCCTCTGACAGATATCAGAATGTTGGCAGGAAATACAGCTGTTCATTCGGATATGATATTCTTTGATATGAGGGAGAGTGTAGAGGATGCGGCATGGCAGATACTAAACTCTATATTTGGGGTAATACAGTATTCTGTAAGGCTTGAGGAATTAAGCCCCGAGCAGCTTAAGATGAGCCGATTCTGGCTGAATTTCTCTGCCGAAAATAAAGACATTCTGCTAAACTCGGAATATATTGCCCACGAGCCCCACTGCAACTATTCGATAATAGAGGCATTTAACGATAAGGAACGTATTGCGGCAGTTTATGCAAGAAATAAAATACTGCCCGTTGACGGCAGAAAAACGACAATAATCAACGCAACACCTGATAGCAGAATTTATACCGAAAGCGATGCGGAAAGAGAAGCTAAAATTACAGTTCTTAACTGTATGGGAGATGAGGTTCGTTCTGAAACCGTGAAGATATCAAAGGGCGTAAATGTTATAAAGGTGCCGAAGTGTGGACTTGTTGTTATTGAATAAATTTAATATATAGATGATTGTAAAATTAAAAATCCGAAATAATTTTAATGAATAATTGCCATAGGGTGAGAGGACAGATGAAGAATATTTTTCCCGAATTGTCCAAGAAACACATTTTAGATTGGATTTTACGCTTATGGGAAACGGGTGGCAATTGTGTGGGTTTGTTCCGCCGTGTGTAGTTATGCGAAAGTGTATGACAAGGCTTGACTCGGCGACACACAGATGCTTGAAGAAAGCTGGGACAAATTTGTTGCTCTTGCCGACTATTCCGAGAGAATGTCGGATGAATATATTATGGATCTGGGCTATTATGATTGGTGTGCACCAAAGGAAATAAAGTCTTGCTCAGCCTCTGTTTTGAATCGGCTTTGGGGTCAAAAGTTCCTCATAATCAGAAGGGCAGAAGGGTTTCTTCTCAGATACAATATGATATATTTAAATCATCATCATACGAGCAATGGCGATAATAACTTTCTTATGACCGCATTGTTTTCGCATTTGGTTGTATTTAATTGAGAAGCAAGGTTTCTTTTTACTTTTGGTTGCCGCTAAAGCACATTGAACCATTAAAGGCTTTAAATATGCACCCAAGCGTGTTTATGCTGATTAGTAAAAATTAAAAGGTTTCCTATAATATCATAATAGGGCTTCAATTACAGGATTTTGAATTTTTTTGTAAAAACATACGAGGTCAGTTCTCAGGACTGACCTCGTATGTTTTATTCGTGCTCGTTGATTTTTTTGATTACGGCAGGATCAAACTTTGGCTTACGGTCATATGTATACAGACCGTTCTGCTCCTGCTCCACATCATACAGCTGGGTATAGCATAAGCCGATTATATATTCGTTATCAATCAGACAATGCGTAAGTCCTTTATAGCGTTCAATAAATTCCTCCTCGGTTTTGGGAGCAATTCCGTAGCCCCAGCTCTTTTTATCCATACCCCACTGTATGCCGCCGTATTCGCTTACAATTACGGGCTCACCATTAAATTTCTGCCTTTCGGGGAACGTACGATGTATATGATCCCCAACAATACCTTCATCAATTCTGCTGTAGTAGTTTGCAAATTTTTCGGGATCCTGTTCATAGTCATGCACATCGAATATGTCTGTCACAGCATGGTAATGACCGCTTGTATCAATGCACGGTCTTGTTATATCAAGCTCCTTTGTGAAACGGTATATTGATGAAAGAAAACGATTATGATGCTCTTTTTCAACATAATCCCACGTTTCATTAAGAGGACACCAGCATATAATCGACGGATGGTTAAAATCCCGATTTACCGCTTCTGCCCATTCCTGAGCAAATATTGCAAGCGCCTCTTCATTTGCACAGTCAAAGCCCCAGTTTGGATATTCTCCCCATACAATATATCCCAAACGGTCGCAATGATATAAGAAACGCGGCTCAAATACCTTTTCGTGCAGTCTTGCGCCGTTAAAGCCAAGTCCGAGTGAAATCTCAATATCATTTATAAGCGCAGATTCATCAGGAGCTGTATAAATACCGTCAGGATAAAAGCCCTGGTCAAGAACAAGCTTCTGAAAAACAGGCTTATCATTTATCTTAAATGCTTTCTTTTCAAGATTGATGCTGCGCAGACCGAAATAGCTGTAAACGGTATCGCTGCCCATGCTTAGTTCAAGGTCATACAGTCTGCCATATCCCGGTTCCCACAAGTTTATCTGTGAAAGCTTTACCGTAATACTGAATGCACCGTTGCTGAAGCCTTCTGTTATGCCGACTTCTTCACCTTCATACGATGCTTTTGCGGAGATTTTACCACTGCCCTGTGTCTTTCCGACAATAGTTACACTGCCTGAAACGGCGTCGGTATAGTATTTTGCAGACAATATGTAATTTTCGGGCACAAATTCAAGCCATACACTCTGCCATATGCCTGTTGTTCTCGTGTAATAACAGCCGCTTGAAGCAAATTCCATGCTCTGCTTTCCCGTACACTGCTTTGAGCTTCTTACATCGTCTTCCGCATAGACAAAAATCGTGTTTTCTCCCTCATGCAGATTTTCTGTAATGTCAGCCTCAAAGGATGTGTATCCGCCGCTGTGTCTGCATACCTCAGATGCGTTCACATAAATGACGCTTGAATAAATCAACAGCGCCGAAATGCAGAATGACGCGTCCCTCAAGCTGTTCCCTTGTAATACTTATTTCCCTGCTGTAGACAACAGCCGGAATAAAATCAGTATAACCGATTCCGGAAAGTCTGCTTTCGGGGCAGAACGGAACAATGATTTCTTTTGTGAGTAAATCAGTGTTCTCATATAATTTGCGTGCAAGGGCGCTTCTGCTGTTATCAAATTCAAACCGCCATGCTCCGTTAAGGCATTGCCAGTTCTTTCTTTCCCATTGAGGATTTGGGTGTTCGTTTCTCGGAATATTCATATCAGTGTTTCCTTTCTTATAATTAATTCTTGATTTAATTATATTATAATGCTATAATTATCTTTTGTAAAGATGACTATATAATAAAAAAGTAGAGGAAATACGCATGAGAGAAGAAATTATATCTCCGCCCGCAGCGGATAATATGCCGTTCAATGTGGAAATAACAGGGATTTCATATTGCGATGAAACTTATTATATTTTTAGGGAACATTCCGGAATTACGTGTATCGAGTATGTTATTTCCGGTGAGGGGACAGTAAACTGCAATACAAGAACAGTATATCCGCATCAGGGGGATATGTATATACTGCCGAGAGGAAACACGCACGAATATTATTCCGACGCTGAAAATCCGTGGACAAAAATATGGGTAAACATAAAGGGAAGTCTGGCGGAATATCTGTTAAGCGCATATGGCTTAAATAATAAAAATGTTATCAGGAATTGTGACGGAAGTAAATACATATATGAAATACAGAAAATCTGTAGTAATGACAACCTGTCGCCGTATGAAATGCAGAGCAGATGTGCAGAGGTGTTTTTTTGCTTAGTTCAGTTTATGGCACGGCACAATAATGATGATAAATTTTCAGAAGCGATGATGCTGAAGGAATATATAGATAAAAATGCCCTAAAGGAGCTTACCCTGGAACAAATGGCGGATTTAATTTCGCACAGCGTTTCGCAGACAATCAGGATTTTCAAAAAGGAATATGGTGTGACGCCGTATGAATATATGCTTGCAAAACGTATTGAGCTTGCAAAGCTTATGCTTAAAAATACTAATCTGCGAATAAAAGATATTTCAGTTCAGGCAGGCTTTAATGATGAACACTATTTTTCACTTTTTTTCCGCAAACGCACAGGATACACGCCGCTGCAATACAGAAATAATCCAAAAACATAGGAAGCGCCGATAAAATCGGACGCTTCCTGTGTTACGATTTATAATACAACCAACAGCATTTTGAACCTTTTCTTGCCATATACCGAATGCGGGTGTCCGGCGGGCATTACAATAGACTGCCCCTCGGAAAGCTCTTAATCTTTACAGTCAATAGTAATTCTGCCCTCGCCGTCAAGACAGGTCATAAAAGCATTTCCGCCTGATTGGTGCGTGCCGATTTCTTCGTCATTGCGGTAATCAGTAAATTTTTCTTGACATCAGAAATTAAAAGTGTTATAATATTATTAGAATAATTCTAATACTGGATTGATGAAAATGACTAAGTACGAAAAACGTATATATGAAATCGTTAATCAATCGTCATCGCATATGACTGTTGAGCAAATCTATCAAATATTAAAAGCCGATTTTCCGGGTGTGGTTTTGGCAACTGTATATAATAATTTAAATAAGCTTTACAGAGACAGGCTTATCAATAAAATATCGGTGGAGGGTTTGCCTGACCGCTATGACAAAATTGTTAAGCACGATCATATTGTTTGCCGAAATTGCGGAAAACTGACGGATATACAGTTTGATGATTTGACGGAAACTTTAAAAAAACAATTTGGTGCAGATTTTTTGTTTTATGATTTAAAAGTATTCTATGTGTGTCCTGATTGCCGAAAAAAACTCGGTGCAGACAAGGGTAATTATAGACATACTAATCGTATGGATTAACGGACAATACAACAGCAATATTATTACTATTTACAATGTCCGTCTAAAACAAGTGCGCATACGGGCGCAAACAACCCGTAAATATAAATATATAAGGAGAGAGAAAAATGAGAAGTATTACAAAATTGGATTTGCAGTATGCACATCGCTTCTATGGATTTAAAGGAGAAGCGCAGTACTTGCACGGACATACGGGAGTACTGACTATAGAAGTAGAGGATTCGGTTAATGCCGGAGTTAATATGGTTTTCCCGTGTAATGAAATTCAAAAGACTGCCTGGGAGGTTCTGAAAAATTTTGACCACGCTTTGATTCTTCGCGAGGATGATCCGCTTTTACCGGCTATTCTCGACGTGTATGAAAAACAGGGAATTAAAAACGGTACGCCAAATAACGTTATGAAAGGTCCTGCTTTCAAAACTGATTTGGCAACGGCATATCCGGAGTGCCGCTTAGTGGTTACAAAAGAAACAATGACTGTTGAGGGTATGATTAAGATTGTCTATGACTTATTGAAGGATAAGCTCAACATAGTTAAATTGACATTTACCAGTGGCGTTAATGTGGCTTCTGAGGAATTTGAACCGAACCTACATATGGAACGCTGTCCTTTGTGCGGTATTGCATTGAATGAAGATGGCGTATGTCCTAAATGCGGTTATAAAAAAGCCTGATTTTTTCAAAGCATATGCTTATGACAGTGTGATATGTGAATAGAATAATAAGCAAAACGAGGTCTGACTATGGGCCTCGTTTTACTTTGGCAATGAGGCTTAATTTTAATACAATAAAATATGCGGTGCATATGATTATTAAGAAAAGTTTTACATTAAAATTGCAAAACATATAGTCATTTATCGATGCATTCTTGACAATTCATATAAGCTGTGATACAATACTTCAAAAATGAACTATTCAAAAATGAAGTATGAGGTGACAGACTGTGAATTTAAGCATAGAAATTTCAAGAAAGATTTTTCAAGCATACAGTGCGATGTGCAAGCCGCTATGCAAAGAATTGGAGCTGACTCAGACAGCGTTTGACATTCTGATGTTTCTCGGCAACAACCCGAAGTATAAAACTGCCGGCGAAATAGTGGAAATACGGCGTATTAAGGCTAATCTGGTATCGGTAAATGTTGAAAGGCTTGTCAGGGAGGGATATCTTCTCAGAAAACAGGTGGAGGGCGATCGACGGAAAACGGGACTGATATGTACCGATAAAGCACAGCCGATTATTGAACGCGGGCGCAGACTTCAGAAAGCCTTTGTCGAGAGAATGTTCTTGAATATGGATGATGATCTGTGCAAGGCATTTTCGGCGGCAACCGACATTATAGAAAAAAATCTAAATGAAATTCTGGAGGCGGAAAATAATTTATGAGTATTGCATTAACGGTTCTGGTAACATTTTTTGCAGGGATGGGCGCCGGACTCGGAACCGGCTTTGCAGGTTTAAGCGCAGCTGCCGTAATCAGCCCGATGCTGATAACCTTTTTGGATATGGATCCTTATATGGCGGTTGGCATTGCACTTTCTTCCGATGTCCTTGCCAGTGCGATTTCGGCATATACCTATCATAAAAACAAAAATCTGGATGTAAAGAACGGCTTGATTATGATGGCAAGTGTGTTGGTGTTTACCGTCGTCGGAAGTTACATAGCAAGCCTTGTGCCGTCAGCAACGATGGGCGGTTTTTCGGTATTTATGACATTTCTGCTCGGAATTAAATTCATTGTGCGTCCCGTTATGACAACCAAGGAAAGTATGGAAAAAACTTCAGCAAAAAAGCGTGCAATTCAGTCTATAATCTGTGGTGTGCTGATTGGTTTTATCTGTGGCTTTATCGGTGCCGGCGGCGGTATGATGATGCTGTTGATTTTAACGAGCGTAATGGGTTATGAATTAAAAACAGCCGTAGGTACAAGCGTATTCATTATGACCTTTACCGCGTTGACGGGTGCTGTGTCACACTTTGCGATAGGCGGATTTCCGGATGTTTTAATATGGGTATTGTGCGTTGCATTTACACTTTTGTGGGCTCAGATAGCTGCGGTATTTGCCAATAAGGCACAGCCTAAAACACTGAACCGTGCAACAGGTATAGTTCTCGTTGTTCTCGGCATTGTTATTATGGGATTTCAATTATTAAGCTGATTGGTATACCGCATAAAATCCACTAACTAAGGAATTGATGGAGGTGTGCCTAATGGCTGAAATGACTGCATCCGTGCTTGCAAGACTTAAAACAAATCATACCTTTACACGAAAAGTCGAACCTTTGACACGAAAGGTCGGGGTCAAATTTTGCGGTTTCATTTTTTCGGCATAACGGATATTTACGGCTGAGAGAGGCACAAAAAAGGTGCGGCAGATGATGAGAAATCATTAACTGAAAACAGCACTTTTACACGAAGTATTCTAAAAACCGCATAAGCAAAGGGTTTCTTTGAAACCGAAACAAAAGAAAAGAACCTCAAGGTTTCTATCAACCTTGAGGTTCTTATTTGGTGACTCCTAGGGGATTCGAACCCCTGTAGCCGCCGTGAGAGGGCGGAGTCTTAACCACTTGACCAAGGAGCCATATTCAATTAATGTCACACAACGAAAGTAAGTATATCATTTTTCTGCAAAAATGTCAAGCGTTTTTTATAAAAAAATTAAAAAAGTGACAAGACACGTAATGCCTTATCACTTTTAACAAAATCTTATTAGTATTTTTTTATGCCTATATCCTTTCTGTAATGCATATCGGTAAAGCTGATATATTTAACATATTCATATGCTTTATTTATGGCATCGTCCAAATCATCGCCCACAGCAGTAACTCCGAGAACTCTGCCGCCCGCTGTTAAAATGTTTCCATCATCAATCTTTGTGCCTGCGTGGAAGATGACAGCACCGTTTTTCTCTGCGTCTTCAAGACCGCTTATCGGGTAACCTGTGGTATATTTTTGTGGGTAGCCGCCTGAGGCAAGAACTACACATACAGCCGCACCATTATCCCATTCGATATCAATGTCGGCTAAGCGTTCGTCAATAACAGCGTCGAATATCTCATATAAATCGGACTTAAGGCGAGGGAGAACAACCTGAGTTTCGGGGTCGCCAAATCTGCAGTTGTATTCGATGACCTTTACGCCGTCTGCTGTATTCATAAGACCGAAGTACAAAACACCTTTAAATGTTCTGCCCTCTGCGTTCATAGCGTTCATTGTGGGAATAAATATATTCTTCATACATTCATCCTCAAGCTCAGGAGTGTAAATCCTGCTTGGCGAGAAGGTTCCCATACCACCTGTGTTTAAGCCTTTGTCGTTGTCAAGGGCACGTTTGTGGTCCTGAGCGGAAACCATTGGCTTTAAAGTTTTGCCATCGGTGAATGCTAAAACCGAGATTTCGGGGCCTGTTAAAAATTCCTCCACAACAACCTTTCCGCCCGCACTTCCGAATACCTTGTCGTCCATTATTTCGTGAACGGCTTTTTCTGCCGCGTCAAAGTCTTCGGCTATTATAACACCTTTGCCCAAGGCAAGTCCGTCGGCTTTAATTACAACAGGGAATTTATTGCAATCCTTAATATAATCTATTGCGGAGGCACTGTTGTCAAATACCTCGTATGCCGCGGTAGGAATGTTATATTTTTTCATCAAATCCTTTGAAAAGGCTTTACTTCCCTCAATTATTGCGGCGTTCTTTCTGGGACCAAAGGCACGCAAGCCTGCCTCCTCAAATGCGTCAACCGCTCCTGCTGCAAGAGGGTCATCCGGTGCAACAACTGTCATATCAATTTGGTTTGCTTTTGCAAACTCTACAAGCTTATCAAATTCCATTACCTTAATCGGTACACATTCAGCTATTTGCGAAATTCCGCCGTTGCCCGGTGCACAATATATTTTTGTCACCTTTTTGCTTTGGCTCAGCTTCCATACGATTGTATGCTCTCTGCCGCCGCTTCCTATTACTAATACTTTCATATTTAATTGCCCCTTTTCTGTCTTGTGTATAATTAGTTTAATTTTTACTTAAGTTTTGAACGAGGATGTGCTTTTTTATATACCTCTGTCAGTTTGTTTTTGATTACCTGTTCGTACACTTGGGTTGATGCAATATCACTGTGACCCATCATTTCCTGAACAGATTTTAAGTCGGCACCGTTTTCCAACAGGTGTATCGCAAAAGAATCTCTGAGTGTGCTTGGCGTTATGTCAACCATCATACCCGAACTTTTTTGATATGACTTTATTATCTTGTATAGTCCCTGTCTGGTGAGAGGATTGCCGTTAAGGTTTAAAAACAGTACATCTGTGTTTTCTGAATTTTTTATTTGTTTTCGCTTTTCTATATAATTTTTCACGCACTCTTTTGCAAGAGAATATATAGGGATAACCCTTTCTTTGTTTTTGCTGTGATAGAATATAAAGCCGACATTTAAGTTTACGTCACTCATCCGCAGATTGATTATATCCGTCGCACGCATACCTGTTGCGTACATAAGCTCCAAAATCGCTTTATCGCGGTAACCCTTTATGTTATGACATACAGGAGTGTTTAAAAGCATATCAATCTGGGTGTCGGAGAGAGCCTGAGGAGGCCGTTTTTCCGATTTAAAGCCGTGAATATCAACCGTTGGGTCGGTGTCTATATATTTGTTTGAAAACAAATATTTGTAAAAGGATTTTAAAGACGACAAAACTCTTGAAACGGTTGATGCTGACTTGCCCTGCTTTTTTAAATACAGCAAATAATTCAATACATCTGTTTGAGTTGCACAAGCAGGGTCTTCTGTATTGACTTTGGCGAGATAATCAATAAACTTATTTATATCCCGTTTATATGAATCGACCGTATTTACCGATGCACCTTTACTGTGAGTAAGGTACAATAAATATTCGTCAGCGTATTTATTCATAAAACTCATCGTCCCTTATATTTTTCTTAACTATATTATTCTACATAATATCTTCGGTTTTGACAAGAGGAAAATTGAATTTTTCTTAAATTTTTATATCAAGCCATAAATTTAAGCAGGAACGGCGTTATAAAACCTTCGATATATCCGCATATAAGCAGGAGTATAAGTACCACTGCGAGAATAATCATATTGCCGATTATCAGCCGTTTGCGTTCTTTGTACAGAGCTTGAGATTTATATACCTTGTCGAACTTTATTGCGAAATTCAACTGAATTACAGAGTATATCACAATTGACGGAATTACAATCATATTCTGAAGAAGAAGAGTTATAAGTGAGAAGGCAAGACCTTTTAAATGCTCATTTAAAATAAAGAATGTGTAGGTATAGCCGATACCGTACCCCTTTGCACCTACCTCTAAAAAGTTAAGAGGCACGAGCCACGCAAACCAGCCTGATAACCATACTATTCCAAAGGTGCGTAAATTCAACAAAACTGATTTAAAAAATACGCTTGATGATGAAGCACCGCCGATAATATATGAAGAGTAAAATGTATCAATGTACGAAACGGCAGAGGTTTCTGCCTTTGATGCGTTTGCGATACCGATAGATATTCCGACCAATAAGCTGATTATGGAAAGCAGATATTTGAATTTGTTGTCGGCAATGTGGGTTGAAAGCTTAGCTTTGTAATATTTAATCATATGTATCTCTCCTTGTGCATTTATATTGCTATATCAGATGTTTGTAAAATGTGAAAACAGCATCACATATGTCGCAAATCCAAAATAATTTTATTGAATAATTGCCCAAAGCCCAAACAGTTGCCAAGCCCAACTGCAACGGAAAAATTATTTTGGATTTTACAGAACTAACGCATATTGCCGATTCTCCTGTAAAGTTTTTCACATTATACAATCTCATAATATTGCTATACAGTATTTATATTATAAAACATACCTAAAAATTACAGGTTGTCCGGCATTATTTGTATATTTTTACAAGCTGAATACGGGGTGTTGTATATTGACATTTTAGCACCAAATAATGTATAATATATGCTGTTAAAATTTTAATTGAAATCGAGGGGATAAATGTGAAAACATTTCACGGCGGAATACACCCCGGTGACCATAAGGAAGCGACAAATAAGAAAGAAATAGTCAACCTTACGCCACCGTCTGAACTGATTTTTCCGCTTTCACAGCATATAGGAGCACCGGCAAAGCCCTGCGTTAATATTGGAGATAACGTGTGTATGGGACAAAAAATTGCCGAAGCTGACGGATTTGTATCGGCGAATATTCATTCATCGGTTTCCGGTACAGTTAAGGCAATAGAGAAAAGACTGCATCCAAACGGATTGCCGACAATGAGTATTGTGATTGAAAATGACGGTTTGGATACAGAGGCGGCTCCGATTGAAGGTTACGGCGAGGATTATGAGAAGAAGTCACCAAAAGAAATAATTGACATAATTAAAGAGGCAGGCATTGTGGGTATGGGCGGTGCGACATTCCCGACTCACGTTAAGCTGTCTGTTCCCGATGAGGCTAAAATTGATTATGTTATAGTAAATGGTGCAGAGTGTGAGCCGTACCTCACATCTGACCACCGTGCAATGCTGGAAACGCCTAACGAAATAATTGGCGGATTACTTGTTTTGATGCACATATTCGGTCTTAAAGACGGATATATTGGCGTAGAAAACAATAAGACAGATGCGATTGCTGTTTTGGAAAAAGAAGCCTCCTTGGTAAAGGATAAGAATATACATATTGTCACACTTAAAACAAAATATCCTCAGGGAGCAGAAAAAC
>CADAVS010000032.1:8753-24705 GCA_902791425.1 uncultured Ruminococcus sp. | reverse complement strand
TGAGAATGATGTGTGAATATTGTCATTGGGCTGGTGGTCATCATCCAAGGTGTCCTAACGCACCAGAACCAAAAGTGCGTGGATATTGCGAGCAATGCGGAGACCAATTAAGAGAAGATTACGAGTATTATATAGACAATGATAATAATAAATTCTGCTCTGAGGATTGTGCTTTAGAGTATCACGGCATTGAATCCAAAGAGTGGGATTATGAATAGGAGTGATAAAAATAAGCGAAGAAAGATGTGTAGTGTGTGGCGAACCTATTCCTGAAGGTAGAATGATTTGCCCTGCGTGCGAAAATATGGAGCCAAGTTTTGATACAAAGCAGATAATAATATCTTTAAACAAGATTACTGATATCTCAAATTTTGTTGCATTAGTGTCCAAATGTAGAGATGATGTAGTAGTTAAATCAGGGCATTTTGCTGTAAACGCAAAGTCACTAATGGCTTTGTTCAGCCTTGATTTGACCAAACCGTTGAAAGTAGAATTTTATGGTAATATTCCTTACGAAGTTAAAGAGGGTATGAAGAAATTTATTGTAGATTGAGGTGGTAGATTGAAGTTTGAAAATACCGAAGTGTGGGGATTTAGACATGCACTAAGAGGCATGAGGAATCCTATGAATAGCTGGAACAAAAGCGACACAATATTTTATAATGTTTGCGAAGAATGTGACTATTGCGATGAGCGACCCGATTGTGTTCCTTGGCACACATCGACCGGATGTGTTATGTTAGGCGAAGAAGATTTGAAGTTATGTCAAAAACTTTTAAAAGCAGGAAATGAACACTGCAAATTTATGCGAATGATACATGTTGCCGTCGATTCTGATATGCCAAGATACTGGTGGAGCGAAGCAGATACATATCATTTTAATACAAAAAACAGTTGTTCAACTATGCATAAGTTACTCAACAACGAAAATCCAATCACAATAGATATGTTTATTATCTGCGAAGAGGATAGGTTATGGTGGGAGAACACAGTTGCCGAACTTGAAATGCTAAGAACTAAATATAAACATATACAGTCTACATCGAAAGACTCAAGTGAAATGGATAGATTATTGGTTAGGGCAAAACGAATGCTTCCAGAGGGATTTCTTCAGATGAGGACTTGGGATACAACCTATGCCGAGCTGAGAAATATGTATTTTCAGCGTAGACATCATCGTCTCAAAGAAGAATGGATAGATGCTTTCTGCAAATGGGTTGAAGCATTACCATACGCAAAAGAATTGATTTGTTATGAAAAGTAGGAGGAAGATAATTGAAGAAAATATTCGTGCAGAATTCAGTGGGAGGCTCGGGGAAAGACACTTGGGCTTCACTCCTAAATAAATACATACCAACTTATAAATACTCAATAGTAGACCTTCCAAAAGAGGCTGCTAAAGTATTAGGTTGGGATGGTGGCAAGACCGAAAAAGACAGAAAATTCCTTAGTGATGTTATGGATTTGTCAACGGATTATAATGATGCTCCATTCAAGGATGTATTATCACTTGTAACCGATTTTAAGAACAGTAAAGACTTTGATGAATATGATGTTTTAATAATAGATATGCGTGACCCTAAAGATATTGCTCGTGCCGTTGATGTATTTGGAGCCGAAACTATTCTTATCCGTAATCCTAACGTCGGGAAAATAGAGAGTAACCATGCAGACCGGGATGTTGAAAATTATAAATATGATTACATAATTGAAAATGATGGTACGTTAGAGCAGTTAGAAAATGTTGCAGAGTTTTTTGTTAGAGAAATTATTTGTTGGTCTGATATTCCGGGTCACGACAGACCCCTTGTTTTGACTTGTAGCGATTATTAAGGAGATAGCGATAGAGAAAAGTAGTCGTTTAAACTTAGTTGGAATAAAAGATATAATAACATATGAAGAAAGTTGGTGATTTATGAAAGATTTTGTTGTTTACGAATGTGGGGGTATGGGCAAATTCGGAAAAGAGAACTTCAACAAAGGTAACAGTTGGAGAAAATATTGTAAACGGGCATTAGAAAACTGTGAGTGTGGTTGTAGAGTAAGGGTTATAAACCCTAACGACTTTTTCAACTTTATTGATGAGCCACCACAGTATAAATCACAGTCGGAAGTAATGAATCTCGACCTACATAAACTTCGTAATTCTGATTTGGTTATTGCAAACTTCAATGATATGCATTCCTTGGGGAGCATGGCAGAACTGGCGATAGCACACGAAAGAAGAATCCCTATTATCGGTCTTGATGTAGATAATCAAACCTTGCACCCGTGGCAAATTTGTATGTGCGAAAGAATGTTTGACGACATAGATGAAATGCTTGATTATATTCAAGACTTTTATCTTAGATAATGGAGAATAATGTAATGGATGATAATTTCTACAAACAATTGACCGAGGACGAAAAACAAGTATGCGATTTGTGTAGAGATTGGAATTTAGGAAAGTGCGAGAAATGTGAGTTGGTTTCTCGCTACTATTACAGAAATTACAAGGAGGAAGAAATTGTTGATTGTAAAGAAAAGAGATGGGCGTAAAGTTAAATTCAATAAGGATAAAATTAAAGTCGCCGTACTTAAAGCCTTTATTGATATTGATGGAGAAGAAACTGTATATGCCAAAGATAAAGCAAGAGAAATTGCCAATTATATTGAATCTTTAAACAAAAATATGGGAGTTGAGGAGATTCAAGACGAGATTGTTGCTAAACTTATGGCAAGTTCTCGTAAGGATGTGGCTGCTAAATATGTAGAGTACCGCTATAAGAGAAAACTTATTAGAGAAAGTAATACTACAGATAAGAGTATTCTTGAACTTCTTGATGGCACAAATGACTATTGGAACAATGAGAATTCCAATAAAGATGCTAAAACAGCTACAGTTCAACGGGATTATCTTGCCGGTATTACAAGTACAGACATAACACATAGATTCTTGTTAGATAAAGATATAGTAGAGGCTCATAACGAAGGCATATTGCATTTTCATGATGCTGACTATTTTGCCCAACATATTCATAATTGCGATCTGTTGAATCTTGAAGATATGCTTCAGAACGGCACCGTTCTAAACGGAGTAATGGTTGAAAAGCCACATAGGTTTATCACAGCATGCACAATAGCTACGCAAATCATAACAGCGGTTGCCTCAAGTCAGTATGGCGGAGTCACAATTTCGCTAACACATCTTGCCCCATTTATAAGAGATAGTTTTAACTGGTATATGGACAGATATTCCAAAAGAGGATTTAATGAAGATGACTGCACAAAATATGCATTAGAAGACTTAGAAAAAGAAATTGTGGACGGTGTTCAGACTTTTAATTATCAAATCAATAGTATGTCAACCACAAACGGACAGGCTCCATTTCTCTCGGTGTTTATGTATTTAGGTGAAACCGATAAATATAAAGAAGAACTTGCTATGATTATAGAAGAATTTTTAAAGCAAAGAATTGTTTCTATGAAAAATGAAGTAGGCGTATATGTAACACAAGCATTTCCTAAACTTTTGTATGTGTTAGAAGAAGATAATATTCATAAAGATAGCAAATATTATTACCTTACTGAGTTGGCTGCAAAATGTACAGCTAAGCGCATGGTTCCAGACTATATATCTGAGAAAATTATGCTCAAAAATAAAGTTGATAAAAACGGGAATGGAAATGTATACCCATGCATGGGATGCAGATCGTTTCTCACTCCGTTTGTAAATGAAAATGGTAAACCTAAATATTACGGTCGTTTCAATCAGGGTGTTGTAACTATTAATCTTCCAGACATAGCCTTTTCGTCAAATGGCAATATCGATGAATTTTGGAAACTGTTTGAAGAAAGAACAGAATTGTGTCATAGAGCATTACAATGTAGACATGAAAGATTAACAGGAACATTGTCAGATGTTGCACCTATTCTTTGGCAAAACGGGGCGTTGGCTCGATTAAAAAAAGGCGAGACCATAGACAAATTATTGCATAATGGTTACTCTACAATATCTCTTGGATATGCAGGTCTTTATGAATGTGTTAAATATATGACGGGCAGATCTCATACAGACGGTGATATTGGCGAGAAATTTGGGCTTGAAGTAATGCAAAAACTTAATGATAAATGCAACCAATGGAAACAAGCCGAAAATATTGATTACAGCTTGTATGGAACACCTATGGAATCAGGAACATATAAATTTGCAAAGTCTCTTAAAAAGAGGTTTGGTGACGATATATTCATTAAGCTGGACGGAGAAGACAGAGATTATATAACTAATTCGTATCATATACCTGTTTTTGAACAGATTAACCCATTTGAGAAGCTTTCGATAGAGAGTAAATTCCAGAAATTAAGTCCCGGTGGAGCTATCAGCTACATAGAATGTGCCGACCTTAACAATAATACAGATGCAGTTTTAGATGTATTAAATTACATATACGATAATATTATGTATGCAGAACTTAATACAAAATCTGATTATTGTCAGGTTTGCGGATATAATGGAGAAATAAAGATTGTTGATGAAAACAATTCTCTTATCTGGGAATGCCCCAACTGTGGAAATCGAGATAAAGACAAAATGAATGTTGCAAGACGCACCTGTGGATATATCGGAACTAACTATTGGAATCAAGGCAGAACTGACGAAATAGCACATAGATATGTTCATATGGATAATCATGATATAGAAGAAAGAAGGTAATTCGCATTCAATATGCAAGCATAAGAAGTCTTGACATCAGTAACGGAGAGGGCACAGGTGTTGCTCTCTTCGTGCAAGGTTGTCCATTTCGATGCTATAATTGTTTTAATCCTGAAACTTGGGATTTTAATAGTGGCAAAAAGTGGACTGAAGATATAGAAAAACAGTTTATAAAGTTAGCAGATAAACCATATATCAAGAGAGTTAGTATACTGGGTGGCGAACCATTAGCTGATCAAAATGTGCAAGATGTCTTAAATCTTGTCAATAAAATCCGTCTTTTAATGCCAAATAAAACAATATGGTTGTATACAGGATATACTTTAACTGAATGTTTATCACATCCCACAAGGCAAGAAATTATATCTAAATGTGATATTATTGTAGATGGCAGATACGTAGATGAATTGAAGGATATAACACTTAAGTGGAGGGGTAGCAGTAATCAAAAAATATGGGAAAAAAGAAATGGAGAGTGGGGCATATACAAAAGGAGCGCGGTGTATGGGCAGGAGTATTAATTGGAATAGGTGGGTGTGCTAATTTATATTCACCAATAAAATTATTGGGTGCTGCACTGTTTTCAATAGGTTTAATTGCTGTAATAATTGAAAATTGTAGTTTATATACAGGGAAAATAGGTTTTATACGACACAAGTCTGAACTACTCGTATTATCGGAAATGCTGTTAGGAAATATAATTGGAGCGTTTCTTATAGGTCAGTTATTGTCGCCTTTATTATTTCAGAAAGCAAACGAAATAATGATACAAAAATTATCAAGTTCTTGGGTCTTATGGTTTATCAAGTCAATAATGTGTGGAATATTAATATACTTAGCGGTTGATATGTTTAATAAATATAAAAGCCTTTTGGTGGTAGTTTTACCTGTTTTTGTATTTGTAATGTGTGGATTTGAGCACTGCATCGCAAATGTATTTTATCTATCTGTTTCAAAAATAATAAGTTTTAAAGCAATAGGTTTTATTATAACTTGTATAATCGGCAATACTATAGGTTCGCTAATTGCAACAGTTTTACAGAACGTTGTTAGAAAGGATTACAATGAAATTTGAAATAATAAATAACAATGGCAAATAGGTTGTCAGAAGATAAGGAGTTGGTATCAGAGATAAGAAAAAATTTGAAAGAAAACTTAGGCTACTGTCCATGCCGTTTAACTAAGAGCGGAGATACAAAATGTCCTTGTAAAGAATTTAGAGAGCAAACGGAGCCGGGCGAATGCCACTGTGGGTTATATTACAAAGAATAAAAGGAGTTTTAAATGAATATACATAAGAGAAAATTTATATCAATTATTTTATTTATCATTATATCGGTTACTATAGTTTATGGCATAGTAACACAAAATGCTAGAGCAAATACGATAGTCGAATATGAAGCGCAAATAGAAACAAATAATAACCAAATAAACGTGCTTGAAGAAATAAAGAGCCAGTTACATATAACGGCAGAACTGCTTAGAAACAATGATTATATCAATAATGGTCTTACTGATATGTTAAGTCAAAAATGGCACGAATGTAATGATTATCAAAACAGTAAGAATAATGAGAATGTGGAACTTCAAACAAAGATTGCTGAATTAAAGAAACAGCAAGGCAAGAAAAGATTTGTGGGAAATTTTAAAATTACCCATTATTGTCCTTGTACCACCTGTAATGGTAGTTGGGGGAGCAAGACCGCACTTGGAACAACAATGACACCACATAGAACAATCGCTGTTGACCCAAGGGTTATTCCTCTTGGAAGTAGGGTTGAGATAAACGGACAGATATATATAGCTGAAGATACAGGTGGTGCTATTAAAGGAAACAGGATTGATATGTGTGTATCATCTCATGCAGAAGCATATAGAAGAGGTGTATTGCATAATGTGCCTGTATATATAGTGAAATAAGAGGATGTTTGAGATATTTGAAGTATTCAACACCGATAACAAGAGGCTGTTCTTTACCACCGACAAAAAGAGTGTGCCACCAAGAAAGAAAATAGAGACGCTTTTAAGTGATGGACATAAGGTAAAGGTGAATAGCAAAACTCTATACAAGAAAAATATATCTGAATTTCTTAACACACTAAAATAAGGAGAAAATAATGCATAAAACAATAAAAATAAAATACCACGATGACGAAATACCAAGGTTGAAAAAGTTAATTCAAGGAGATTTGATTGACCTATGTGCTGCCGAGACAGTTGAACTTAAAGCGGGCGATTTTAAACTTATATCCCTTGGTGTTTCAATGAAACTCCCTTATGGGTGGAAAGCTAATGTGTACCCTCGAAGTAGCACATTTAAGAATTGGGGAGTATTACAAACTAACTCTGTGGGTCAAATTGACAACTCTTATAGTGGAACTAACGATATTTGGAAATATCCTGTTTACGCAACAAGAGATACTATGATAAACAAAGGCGATAGAATATGCCAGTTTGAAATCGTTCCCGTTATGCCTGATGTATTCATTAAAGAAGTTGATGAGTTAGATGATGTTAACAGAGGCGGATTTGGAAGCACAGGAAAATAATACGAATAAACATTATAGGTGCTTCATACAATGGTATTAAAACGATAGAAAGGCGGTGGATTATTGATAGAAACAAACACTAAAAACGATGCAATAGACTCTCAAGATAATAACATTATACAAGGCTATTACATAGAACGTGATTATGGAAACGAAGATCTTGAAGAATGCGTAAAAAATCTAATATCTGCCAAACTTCTTAAATAAATTAAAAAAATGGTACATTCTACTTGATATGTACCATTTTTTATGTTATAATGCAAACAAAGATACAGAGAGGAGGTGTAGTGATGTATAAGGTAGGTGTTTACTCAAGAATATCGAGGGAAGATGGAGATAAAGCTGAAAGCGAATCATTAGGTAATCAAAGAGAACTAATTAAGAGTTTTGTGAAAAAACATAAAGACATGAAAATTGTAGATTACTACAGTGATGATAATTTTTCTGGAACTAATTTCAATCGTCCTGAATTTAAACGAATGTACGAAGATATTAAAGATGGCAAAATAAATTGTGTTGTTGTCAAAGACCTGTCTCGTTTTGGTAGAGACTATATTGATGTCGGAAACTATATTCAGAAAGTATTTCCAAAGTTTGGAGTTAGATTCATAGCAATTAACGATAATGTAGATTCTTCCGTTAAAAAATATGATATGATTACTCCTATAAAAAACATATTTAATGAACAGTATGCAAGAGACATTTCGGATAAAATAATTTCAACATTTAGAAACAAACAAGAGAAAGGTCAATTTATTGGTGCGTTTACTTCGTATGGTTACAAGAAAGACCCCAACAATAAATATCACCTCATAATAGACGAATATCCTGCATCGATAGTAAGGAGGATATTTAAGTTGTTTTGCGAGGGGAAAGGCAAGATTTCTATCGCAAAACAACTTAATGATGAGGGAATTTTATGTCCATCAGAATACAAAAAATCAATAGGGGAAAAATATACAAATAGCCATAAACTTCAAAATACAAGCTACTGGACGTATAGCACAATACATAATATCCTGTGTAAAGAAATATACATAGGAAATATGGTTCAGCATAAAAGCGATTGTAGCAAGTTTAATTATAGTGGAGTACAGGTACAAAAAGATGATTGGATAATAGTAGAAAATACACACGAGCCAATTATAGATAAAGAAACTTGGAATACAACACAAGGCTTGTTGAAAAGAAGAACAAGACAACTTGGGTTTCAAAACAACGTGTCTATGTTTGCGGGATTCCTTGCATGTGGTGATTGTGGCAGAGCAATGGCTAAAATTACTTGGAATAAAAAAGTAAGATATGTTTGCGGAACATATAAGAGATATTCAAAGGTTTGTACATCTCATTCTATTCCTGAAGAAAAATTAATATCAATCGTTTTAGAGGATGTCAATTATATTCTTTCAAAAATAGATAACATTAAAAATTTAGTAGAAGAAGCTCAAAAAAATACTAATAAACATGACCAAGATTTTAATGATAAAGATAGTCTATTAAATATTGAGGCTCAATTAAACAAAATTAAGCATTTAAAAAAATCTGCATATGAAGATTATAGAACAGGACTGTTAACAAAAGAAGAGTTTATAGAGTATAAAACTGATTACGACAAACAGCAAAGTAGTATAGAGAAACTTATTCAAGACATGAATGATAAAAGCATGTCCCAAGAAGAAGCAATAATTGAATCCGATTTCGTAAAATCATTAAAAAATACATCTCACATTGATACATTAGATAGAGTCGTTTTAGAATCTTTCTATGATAAAATTTATATTTATGAAGACAAAAGAATTAAATTCAAATATAAATTTCAAGAGATAGTTGACGAGATAATCAATGCTTAATATCGCATCGTCCATATATACCATTTCCCCAAGCCGCATCAAAGCTGATTGACATTATTTTTTCGTCACCCTTATCAACACAGTAAATGGGTAAATCCTTTTGTTTGCCTGATACCGCTACCGACGCGTTTCTTCCCATTGCAAGAAGAGCTATCCCCAACACACAACATATGATAGCTAAGACACAGGTTTTCTTGTTTAATACCCAAATTTTCATTTATATACACCTCGTTTCACTTAAAGTATATGCCTGAAAATTCTGTATTAATACAAAAAAGAAGCTATCCCATTCTGATAGCTCCATAATGAAACAATCAATATACTGTGTAATTTGCGGCAAAAATACAATATAATGTATTATTTTTGTTGCAAAATGTTATTGACAAAATATAAAGTATTTTGATATAATAAGTAAAGAAAATATAAGTGGAAACCTAAAACGGTTGCCACGATACCAATTAACTTACATATGTTATGGTTTTACCATAACACTGTGAGCCGTTCTGGTTGTAGCAGACGGCTCACTTTTTCTTTCTGTCGTGTAAGTAAAGCGAAAGCGATACCACACCGGCAATAGTACCTATTATGGTACATATACCAATAAAAATCGAAAAAGATATATGTATCAGCCTCCCTCCGGGAAATGATTTCTCGTCAAGAGCAATACATTCGCCTCCTCTCCGCTCAAGCGAGATGACAAGGCAACCGTCTTTTTAACCGTCTGACTGTTTACAAAATTGGACAAAACTCAACAGTAAAACAGCAGATTTCCACCATAATTATTTTAACATACACATCGAATATTGTCAACAAATAAGGCAACATACCTGCGTATGTCGCCCAAATACTATTTTAATCTGCGTGCAAAACTGTTTATATCAAGGGTATTATCTATTGTTGTCCGCCTTAAATCATATATGGAATTACCACCCTTTGCATCAACTGTCACAGCGTTTTTATAAAACTTTTTGGCTATGCTTATAACCTCGTCATCATAATATCCATATGGATATGCAATAGATGTAACCTCTCTCTTTGTAATGTTGTATATCATTATGTTTGATTCTCTGAATTCTTCTTCCAACTCAGAATTTGATATATCCGTAAGGTACGGATGGGTTTTAGTATGTGAATACACTCTGAAGGCATTACTGTCACTCATCTCTCTTAGCTCCTCCTGTGTGCAGTAATAGTCTGTGCCTATCATATCCGCAACCACATAGACCGTTGCCTTAGCGTTATATTTTTTGAGTATTGGCAGTGCATTTTTGTAAAGGCAGTTATAACCATCATCAAAGGTGATAACAACAGACCTTGACAAATCATCAGCCATAGACAGTTCTTCAGGGAACAGGAAGGTATATCCGTTATCGTATAAATACTTAATCTGCGCTTCAAAGTTCTCTGATGACACATACAAGTATGCGTAGGGCTCGCGAGGCTCCTCTATCAAATGATACATAAGTATCTGCGGCTTTTTGCGAGGCATAACGCCGTTTTTAAATCTTTTGCCGTAGTTCATTGTGTGAATTGCGAGATTTATGTAATAGCTTGCCATTCCCTCTGATATAATGCTCTTAGGATGCAGAAAGCCCGAATTGTTATATATGCCCACAGCGGATAGCATTGCAAGCTGATTTTGAGCGTAGGGATATATCTCATTTTGGTCGTAATGCCACTTTATGTTTTGATTATTGTAGAACAAGTCCGGACAGGCAACATCTAACGCCCTCTTTAACATTAACAAAAAATCCTGTGTCATAACAGGCTCGTCAGGCATAAAGCTGTTGCCCTCTATTGCGGACACAATACCCATTTTTCTGTAATACGCCGCAGTTAAATCCCAAGTATCATCAAAGGGGACGCCCACCTCATATTGAGGTAAAATCTGTGTCAGCATATGCACCGCCGACAATCTTGTAACAGCAGTGTCTTCGTTTGCTGTTACATTTGCAGGTATAACAAAAGTCAAACATAGTATAATTGTAATTAAAAAGTTTTTCATAAAAGTACCTCTAATCTATACATACAGTTAATCATTTTAGCACACAAGTACGTAATTTTCAACCAATAATGTCGGATTTGTTACGATTTAACACAAATTTAACATACTGTAAATCGCCGCTGTTTGACATTATTATAAATAAGTATTATAATTTAAAAATAGTCAGAAAGGGGTTATGTGGTTTATGGATAACAAATATACAAACGAAACAACAAAACTGATAAAATATATCGAGGACAGTCCCACACCGTTCCATACGGTAAAAAATATAAAAGACGAGTTGTTGTCACACGGCTATATAGAATTATCCGAGTCAAAAGAGTGGATAATCGAACAAGGAAAAAAATATTTTGTAATACGCAACGGTTCATCAATAATTGCCTTTGCAGTCCCGAATTGTGAATTTAAAAATATTCTTATTTGTGCGGCACACAGCGATTCCCCTTGCTTTAAAATAAAGCCTAATGCACAGCACGAGGCAAGTGGTTGCTATACAAAGCTGAATTGTGAAAAATATGGCGGAATGATATATTCCACCTGGCTTGACAGACCGCTTTCCATTGCGGGCAGAGTTGTTTGTTCAACGGCAAAGGGCATAAAATCATATTTGGTCAATCTGAAAGACGAAAGCTGTGTTATTCCGAATTTGGCTGTGCATATGCAGCGTGACATAAACAATGGATATATCTATAATCTGCAAACAGATATGCTTCCATTGATAGGAAATCAGACTTATAAAGATGAATTTATCAACAAAATAGCTGAAAATATAAATATACCTGCCGAGTCTGTAATCGACTATGATTTATATTTATACAATAAGGAATGTGGTACGATTTGGGGAGATAAGGAATATTTTTCCGCTCCCCGTATAGACGATTTACAATGTGTTTATGCGGCAAAAGAGGCATTTATCAATTCCGAAAACGCAAATGCTATAAATGTACTAGCTGTGTTTGACAACGAAGAAGTCGGAAGTCTGACAAAGCAAGGAGCACGCTCCACCTTTGCTCGCGATACATTGACACGCATTAAGGAAGCACTTGGAATGTCGGACTCTGAATTTATCAAGGCAATCGCATCAAGCTATATGGTTTCGGCAGACAACGCCCACGCCGTTCATCCGAACCACGCTGAAAAGGCAGATATTACGTCACAGCCTAAAATGAATAAAGGCATTGTAATAAAATATAACGCAAATCAGCAATACACCACAGATTCGGTGTCTGCCGCAATATTTAAAAGAATTTTAAAAAATGCAGATATTCCTTATCAGGAGTTTGCCAATAGGAGTGATATTCCCGGGGGCTCAACATTAGGTAATTTATTAAATCAGCAAATTTCACTCAATACAATAGATATCGGTGCGGCACAGCTTGCAATGCATTCCGCCTACGAAACAGCAGGAGGCAAGGACACCTCTTACTTAATCGACGGATTAAAGGCGTTTTATAAAGCAAACCTGACTCCTGTATCTGACGGCGAATATGAAATATTATAAAATATAAGATGGGGCTGTTAAAAAGTAATTTCCGTTTCCCTGTGATATGCAAAATTCAAAATAATTTTTCATTGCAGTTGGGCTTGGCAACTGTATGGGCTTTGGGCAATTATTCATTAAAATTATTTTGAATTTGCGGATTATCGAACATTTCAGCCGACAATCAGGTCAACCGTTACTGACAGCCCCAATAATTTTTATTTAATTTATTCAGAAACAACAAGAACTCGTACTCTGCCGCCGCTTTTTATTGTCTTATCATAATATGCAGTTATCTTACAATCTGAATATTTTTCAATCACGTCATAGATTGATATCATAGAATACTCAGCCTCCAAGGAAGACTCATCTTTATAGCAAGCAACTTTATCGCTCAATTCATATGTGTTTCCCGCAATTGCAATCTTATTGCTTGAAACCATTGTCGGCTTGCCGCTTACGCTTTCAATTTTATTCAAAGAATTTGGTGACTCAGCTCTGCCCATAATCTTGACAGCGACACCTCTGCCTATGGAGTAATTTCCTGAAGTAGTGGTTGTATATCTGTTTCCGTCTACCATATAGGTATAAGACTTTGTGCTTGCGGTTGACATTGTTGAAACAACCAATCCATACTCAAAGGCATCTCCTGTTACATTGTCCAAAATAAGTGTAATTATCTCGCCTGATGAATTTTTCTCGGCATATAATACATTCTTTTCTGCAATGCTCAATCCGTCTAATCTCTGTCCGTAAACCTTTGCATACATTGAACCTATACTATTGTCACGTGTGCCTATATCCAAAATATTTACAGAGGAGGACACCTTATCCGAGCCAAACTTCTTTGAACTCCAATTAAATGTTCCGCCTATTGACGAAGTGCTTACATCAACTATTCTTGCATATCCGTTTGAAAAGCCTATTTTGCCGACAGAATTCAGGCTCTCCGAATAATCTCTGTCAGTTACATATTCGTATGTGTTTCCGTCAGGCTGAACAACCTTGATGTAATAGTTTTTAAAAGTATCAACATTTCCGCTGTTGTATTCCTTTATGCCCGTGCCAATAACATAACCTACAACGTTTTCAACTGTTGCCGACGGACTGATTACATCTGCAACCTCCCCGTCTTTTCCGAGCAATAATGTTATAGTATCACCATACTCAAACTCGCCGCCCGAATGAATTTTGTTAAAGGCATTACTGCATTCAATTTTATATGACTTACCCGAAACAATGATGGAGGTCGGTGCATCTCGGTTAGGCTCTGCGGTTTCGTATATTCCCGTCACCTTATTAGAATATGCCATAACCATATTCATATCAGGCAAATAGTATAAGATATCATAGCTCTTTATTGCTGATGCAGAAACAGATGCACCATCTCTTGTAATACTTACATCAGCAGGAGTCTGCCAAAGGCTTTGCCAATTTGAACCCATTGCCGTTACAGGACCTAAGAGATTACCCTCTGTATAGGTGATATAATCAATATCACCTGCCTCTAATCTCTTAACCCTAATCTTATCGCCGAGCTCCACACTCTGTTTAATCATACCAAATGTGGTCTGTGCAGTTCCGTTGTAAACTTTTATTCCGTCATTAACATCAAGCTGAGTTATAGAGCCGTTTTTATATGCTAACACCTTATTATCAAATGTTGAATATACTATGTATTCCTCTGTGGCACGGCTATCGCCGTCGGGGATAAAGCCTACGAGCTTCTTACCATTTTTCACGGCAATATCGCCCTTCATACCCACATAGTCACGATTTAACTCTATATCCAATTTATATGTTCCCTCTGATGTCAAAACAGAATCTGATGCAATGGTTGTGTCCTCTGAGTGAGTGGCAATAAGGGCTGCATCCTCCGAAATTCTTACATCGAATACAGCTACACTCAGCTCAGTAGACAAATCTTTAAGCTCCGTCTTTAATGTATTATAAACCAATTTTGCCACATCACGTCTTGTCATTACATCTCCTGCAACGCAATCTATATCATCAGTTAAGTCTATATTTTCAGCAATTCCCAGCTGACCTGACGGCCAAGAATTTCCGAAGTCCTCGTCCTTATACCCGAGAACTCTCAGCATCATTGTGACAGCCTCTTCATACAACACAGTGGTTTCAGGCTCAAATGTTCCGTTGGGATAACCGCTTACAATTCCACCACTGACAGCAACTCTGACATAAGGTGCCGCCCAATGCTTGTATGTAACATCAGGAAACGGCGAAAAAGCAAGGCTTGATGCTACACTGTTTTTATAAGAAGACGCCGATACTGCCATTTTTGAAAATTCAGCACGTGACACAGCATCATCAAGACGCATATTTCCGTCAGGGTCACCTGACATAATGTTCAGGTAGGAGAGCAAGCCTAATGCTCCGTCATTTATATTGGTGGCTCCAAAGGCTGTCTGCGGAATAACGAATACGCTTAAAACGATACATAAAATCATAAAATATGATATAAATTTTTTCATAGTAAATCTCCCTTCAAAACTATCAGTCATATCTGAGTGCGTCAATAGGATTAAGACTTGCCGCTTTTTTTGCGGGCAGATATCCGAACATTACACCAATTCCCACCGAAACACTAAAGGCTACTGCAATTGCTCCAACCGAAGGTGTGGCTGTTAAGCCTAACAGTTTTCCGCCCACCACCGCCAGGATGGAGCCTACTACAATTCCAATTACACCGCCTATTCCGCTTATGGTTCCTGCCTCTATTACAAACTGAGTCATAATAGTTCTGCCCTTTGCACCCAAAGATTTTCTGATACCTATTTCTCTGGTACGCTCCGTAACCGATACAAGCATAATATTCATAATTCCTATACCGGCTACAAGGAGTGATATACCTGCAATACACACAAGCAAAATTTCCATCTTGCCAAGCATATCATCTGCCATATCAATCAATTCCTGCATACTTGTAATCGTATAATAATCTTCGTCACCTAATATTTCATACAGCTTGTCATCAATTAAACTTTTAGCATCGCCTGCCAAATCCTCTGATACTGCGGTAAACAAAAAGCTGTTGATTGACGCATTTGACGATGCACGAAAAGCAGTTGTATACGGAATATAGATTGCATTATCGCTACTGCTGCTGCTTGAATCATCTTGTTCCTCAATTATTCCGACTACCGTATAGGGCGTATTATTTATTTTTATTTTGTTTCCGATTGCCTGACCAGAGCCAAATAATTCCTTTTGAATATATGTACCGATAACACAGTTTTTCGTATTATTCTTTATATCCATATAGTTCAAAAAGCTCCCCGATTGAAGTTCAAGGTTTTTCATATCCGCATACTCTTCGCTTACCCCCGTAACACTTGTAGTAACACTGTCTGTTTC
>CADAVS010000032.1:0-8693 GCA_902791425.1 uncultured Ruminococcus sp. | reverse complement strand
CCACGCATTGTGGATAATCTTCTTCCACAACTCTGCTGCCGCCTCTTGAGGTAACGCTTACATTTATGGAGGTAGTACCCATATCATTGAAGGCATCATTCATCATACCTGCCATTCCGTTCATCAAGCTGACTAATATGATAACAGCCGCTACACCGACTATGATACCAAGCATGGTGAGAATAGACCGTTTTTTGTCATATGTAATATTTGCAATGGCAAGCGAAAACGATTTTCTAAAGCTCATACGCTCTCACCGCCTTCCGCATCTCCTGCGTGTGCAACAGCCGCAAACTTTGTTATATCAGGCTCGCCATCATATATAACCCTGCCGTCCTGAATGCGTATAACACGTTGAGCCTGAGCCGCAATGGTGTTATCGTGAGTAATTAGAACAATAGTGTTGCCCTCTTTGTGCAGTTTCTTTAAAAATCCAAGCACATCCTTACCCGTCTTAGAGTCAAGAGCGCCTGTGGGCTCGTCGGCAAGTATTATTGAGGGGTCACCTGCAAGAGCACGTGCAATTGATACTCTCTGTTGCTGACCGCCCGATAACTGTGATGTCATATTCTTTGCCTTATCCTCAAGTCCTACCCTTTTCAATGATGCCATTGCTCTTTCCTCCTGCTCTTTATCGGAAAGACCTGCGTACAAAAGAGGCAATTCTACATTTTGCAGAACATTTAACTTGGTTATAAGATTATATTGCTGAAATATAAAGCCAAGCTTTTTATTTCTTATCTCTGCTTGCTCATCATCATTCATACAACTGACGTCCTTGCCATCTAAGAAATACTTGCCCTTGGTAGGAACATCCAAACAGCCTATAATATTCATACAAGTAGACTTACCACTTCCCGATTGACCGACAATCGCCACAAACTCGCCCTTATATACCTTCATAGAAATTCCGTCTATTGCGTTAACGACATTGTCGCCCATTTGATAAATCTTGTATACGTCCTTAAATTCGATTAGTGGGGTCATTATCTCGCACCTCCGCCGGGCATTCCGCCACCGCCGCTTCGGTTTCCACTGCCTCCGCTCGGCATACCGCCGCTACCGGGCATACCGCCACCGGGCATTCCGCCACCCGGCATTCCGCCGCCCATCATCCCGGGCATCATACTTTGACTATCGGATGATGTACGGGCAGAATATACTGTATCGCCTTCGTTTAAGCCGGACTTCACCTCAATAAACTGTCCGTTACTTATGCCTACCTCAACGTTTACGGTTTTATAACCTTCGGGAGCTTTATCGTCATCGCTCTCTTTATCGCCTTTGACATAAACTGTGTTACCTCTGTTTACTGCATTGACCGGAATTGCAAGCGCGTTTTCCGCTTTGTTGACAGTTATCTCTATATCTATATTCATTCCCGGCAAGAGATTGTCATCAGCATCTAAAAATCTGATTTTAACCGGATATGTTGTAACGCCGTTATCACCGACAGTTCCGTTGATGCTTATGTTTTCAACAACACCTGTGTATGTTTTGCCATCCACAGAGTCAGCGGTAATTTTTGCTTCCTGTCCTGTTTCTACCTTCATAATATCCAACTCGTCTACGTCAATTGTTACGCAAAGACTGCTCATATCATAGATTACAGCAAGAACATTCGAACTTGAAGATGATGAGCTTGACATTCCCGAGCTTCCGCCTTCTATCTTCTCTCCCGCCTTTTTATTTTTAGCAACAACTGTTCCTGAAATAGGAGATTTAATGGTATAATCATCAAGCTGTTTATAGACCTTTTCTCTGCCCAGCAATGCCTCGTCAAGGGCAATCCTTGCCGACTTTAATTTTGCACTGTAATCGTCAGCGTCCATCAGTTCAAGACTTGCTTTCTCTTTGCTCAGTTGTGCCTCTCTGAGAGCAATATCTGCATTTTTATATGTATTATCTACGCTGTCTGACTCTAATGTAACTATGGTGCTGCCGCCTAAAACATAATCGCCCTTTACAACCCAAACACCTGTAACCTTGCCGCTTACTTTTGAGAGTATTGTTCTGCTTTGATTTACCTCAAATTCACCAACATTGTTACAAGCCATACCGTCTACCATTGCAGTTGCCTTATCACCTGCCTGAACAGCACCGGGATTTGTTACTTCTATAGTAACATAAGATACTCTCACACCGCCCGAAACCGTTTCTGAACCGCTGCTTACAGCAGTAACTGTTCCCGATATAACTGTGCCTGTGCTTACAAGAGTAACATCTGCGTAAGCACCTGTCCATATTCTTTCGGCATCAACTGTGTTAAATGGTACTCTAACCTTTAATGTTGTATTATCCGCAACATCTGCTATCTTAGTTCCGTTTGCAACCTCGTCGCCTACAGAAACATAAACTTCGCCGATTGTACCCGTAAAATCAGAGGATACAGTCAAATCGCCCAACGCATCTTTTGCTTGTTCATAGGAGTTTTGTGCTTTTTGAAGTGATAAGTTTGTGCTTTCTGTGCTCTTTTGAGAAATATCATCAGAATGTGAATTTAATGACTTTTGGTAATTTATCTCTGCCTTTTCCACAGACAGCTCTGCTGTTTGTAAGCTGTTCTCTACGCTTGACGAGTCAATTACATACAGAACCTGGTCTTTTTCTACGTAATCGCCTTCTTCAAAGTTAGCCTCCAATACTTCACCTGTAACAAGAGGGATAACAGAATATGAATCGTTAGCTGAAATAACAGAGCTTTCACTTATGCTCTCGCTTACTGTCATTCTTACAACCTCAACGTCGCTTGACCCCATATCTTCTTGCTTATGTTTTTTTACGCCCGTTATCAAGACGATCAACAGTATAACCAAAACAACTGCCGCAATAATAGATATTATCTTATGTTTTTTTACAAACTCTTTTACTTTTGTAAATAAACTTATTGCAACATCTTTTAACTTTAAAGCGGCTCCTTTTATTTTAGTGCCAATCTTACTACCACTTCCAAGCATACTTATCAACCTTTCTCAAATAAAAATCAATTCCTCATTATTCTGAACTTCAAATATAGATTTGTCAAGTCAGTAAAAGTAAATATTTTGTAAACAAAAAATAGGGACAAATCCAATTTAATGCATTTATCCCTATTTTATCTGCTGTATAATTTTGTTGATTATTTGACCAAGCCTATCAAAGACGACAAGCCGAAAGATGCCTAAATTAATTGTTTTTGGCAGGTTCGGATTTATACTTTCATCCTAAAGCCTCTGCCTCGTCAAATGCACCCTTTAACCAGGTTGCATCAATATCTTCCACTTTACCTGCATCACACTTAGCGGCAATTTCAGGGTTTATGGGAATTCTGCCGAGAACCTTCAAGCCGTTCTGCTTAGCTACATCCTCTATATGACTTTCGCCGAAAACATTGATTTCCTTTCCGCAATCGGGACAAGAAAAATAGCTCATATTTTCTACCAAGCCCATTATGGGAACATTCATCATTTTTGCCATCTTAACAGCCTTCTCAACTATCATAGAAACAAGCTCCTGAGGAGATGTAACCACAATTATGCCGTCAATAGGGAGTGATTGGAATACTGTAAGCGGAACATCACCCGTACCCGGAGGCATATCCACAAACATAAAGTCAACATCGCCCCAGATTACATCTGTCCAGAACTGCTTAACTGTTCCTGCAAGGATAGGTCCTCTCCATACAACAGGGTCACTTGCGTTTTCAAGCAACAGATTAACCGACATAACCTCTACACCGTTTTCGCTTGATGATGGAAAAATTCCATATTCGCTGCCCTTTGCCATCCCCTCAATGCCAAACACCTTAGGTATTGACGGACCTGTGATATCAGCATCAAGCACTGCCGTTCTGTACCCTTTTTTCTGCATTCCTGCAGCCATCAGAGATGTGACAAGTGATTTGCCGACACCGCCTTTACCGCTGACAATTCCGATAACCTTTTTAACACTGCTCATACTGTTAAGAGGAGCAAGTAAACTTTCTTCCTTTCTCTCTGAACAACTTTCACCGCAAGTTGAACAATCGTGTGTACATTCGCTCATTTTATCTCCTATCCGCCGTTCTGCATCAGCTATATTAATTTAACACTTCTGTCCGCAGAAAATAATTGACAAAAGTGTAAGGTAACATATACATTACATATATCAGGATTATTCCTGACATTATACTTTATATTATACTATTATTTTATGTAAAGTCAAATTAATTATATCAAAATAAGGCATTATATGCAAAATCACAAATTATATTTTTTTCCGTATACTAATATATGTCAAAAATTGAGGTGTACATTATATGAAAAAATTTCATCCGATTAGACGTGCTAAATACAGACTTGGAATATATAATACATATAAACGCAATTCTGTTCTCCAAAAAACTGTACTTTTTATTATTCTTATCACCCTCGTATGCTCTTTTTTAATATTTTCCATTGAAAGAAAAATCGGTTATCTCGCCGAACGCATTGCAGTATCTCAGCTTGAAAACACGATTTCACAGGAATGTAACCACGCCTTAAGTGAAATAATAAAGGAGAACAATATTGACATAGACTCGGTTATCACGATACATTCAAGCGAAGATAAGACAAATTCGCTCTCTGCCGACTTCACAAAAATAAATATTATAAAGACTGAGCTTGCCGAAAAAATGACCGCATATTTAAGCGAAACACAAAGCATCATATGTTATATTCCGTCAGGTGCTCTTATTTCAAATAATATTTTTTCGGGCTACGGCTTTGATATACCTGCTAATCTGATTGTATCAGGCTCGGCTTATGCCGACTTTTCAAACAGTTTTACCTCAGCAGGTGTAAACCAAACAAAATATACCATTATGCTGAAAGTAACTGTTTTTGCCGAAGTTCATACAAGACTGAACTCTTTTCAAAAAACTGTGGTTACCGAGCTTCCTGTTGCAGATAAGATTATCGTAGGCGACGTGCCTAATTTTATGGTAAACAACAAATAAAATTTTTTATTGATTATTGGCAAAAAAAGATGTATAATTATTCTATAATAATTTAGAGGTATGGCTTATGACAAAGGAACAAATAAAAGATAGGATAGAAGAATTACGCAAAACTCTTACACAATACGGATATGAATATTACGTTCTTGACACTCCGACAGTATCAGACTTTGAGTATGATGCCAAAATGCGTGAATTAATAGAGTTAGAAAACGAAAACCCTGAGTTTAACTCTCCCGACTCTCCTACACAAAGGGTCGGCGGAGAGGTATCAGAAGGCTTTGCAGAGGTTGCTCACACAGTACAAATGCAAAGTCTTGCCGATGTATTCTCAAAGGAAGAGTTGTTTGATTTTGACGAGAGAGTTCGCACAGCACTTGGTGTTGACAGCGTAGAGTACGTCACCGAAATGAAAATTGACGGTCTTTCGGTATCTCTGGAATACGAAAACGGATTGTTTACAAGAGGTTCAACCCGAGGCAACGGCTTTGTGGGAGAGGATATTACTCAAAACCTAAAGACCATACAAAGTATACCTCTTAAATTAAACGAAGCCGTACCCTACCTTGAGGTAAGGGGCGAGGTATATATGCCTCAAAAAAGCTTTATAAAGCTGAACGAGCAAAGAGAGGCATCAGGTCAACCATTGTTTGCAAATCCGCGAAACGCGGCGGCAGGCTCCTTAAGACAGCTTGACAGTAAAATTGCCGCTGAAAGAAAGCTTGATATTTTTGTTTTTAATGTTCAGCGTGTTGAGGGCAAGGAGCTTACTAACCACAGACAATCTCTTGATTGGCTCGCCGCTCTCGGCTTTAAAATAATACCGGGTAACCAAACCTTTGACGGAATATACGCCGCATATCAAGAGGTTCAACGAATAGGTGAAAACAGAGGAAATCTCACCTTTGATATTGACGGGTCCGTTATCAAGGTCAATTCCTTTGCCCAACGTGAAATTCTCGGTACCACAAGCAAAACTCCCAAATGGGCGGCGGCATATAAATTCCCTGCCGAGCAACAAAAGACCAAGCTTTTGGATATTGTTCTTCAGGTGGGAAGAACGGGTGCTGTTACTCCCAACGCTGTTTTAGAGCCTGTCAGAATTGCAGGTTCAACTGTCAGCCGTGCGACACTTCATAATATTGATAATATTAAATCAAAGGATATCAGAATTGGCGATACTGTTGTGATAGAAAAGGCGGGAGATATTATTCCTGCTGTGGTAAAAGTTATTAAAGAGGACAGATGCGGCACAGAGCTTGAATTTAATATGCCCGAAGGCTGTCCCGTGTGCGGAGAAAAATTAATCAGAGAGGACGGCGAGGCGGCAGTCCGCTGTACCAATCCTAACTGTCCCGCACAACAACTACGCAGTATCATTCATTTTGTTTCAAAGCCTGCAATGGATATAGACGGATTGGGTGCGTCAATTATCGAACAGCTGCTTGACGAAAAGCTGATTGCGGACAGTGCTGACTTATACAGCCTTAAATATGACGATATTATAAGGCTTGACAGATTTGCCGAAAAATCTGCTATGAATTTAATCAACTCCATAAACGAGTCAAAAAGCCGTGGCTTGGACAGACTTTTGTTTGGCTTGGGAATACGTATGATAGGCAGCCGTGCCGCAAAAATTCTTGCCGAAAGATATGGCAACATTGACGCTCTTATGGCGGCAAGCCGTGAGGAGTTGTCCGACATTCCCGAAATCGGCGAAAAAATGTCCGAAAGTATAGTTGAATACTTCGAGCAGGACAAATCACGTCGGCTTATTAATCGCTTTAAAGAGCTGTCAGTCAGTATGGAATATACATCAACTGTCGCAAGTGACATATTTGGCGGCAAGACCTTTGTTTTGACAGGAACATTGCCCACATTGAAAAGAAGTGAGGCAAAGTCTATGATAGAGTCAAACGGCGGAAAGGTCAGCGGAAGCGTATCTAAAAAGACGGATTATGTTGTGGCAGGAGAAGAGGCGGGAAGTAAGCTGGACAAGGCAAAAGCTCTCGGCATAACGATTATCACAGAGGAAGAATTAATTAAATTATTAAATAATGAATAATAAATTTTAATTCGGGTATTATAATGTTGTAACCAAAAGGTTTATAAAAATTTGATTGGAGGACATTATAATGGATACAAACAACGGAATTTTCTGTACAGTGCAAGAATGCACCTATCACGCAGCAGGGGACAAATGCTCTGCATCTAAAATCGAAATCGGTTCAAGCAAAGATTGTTGCAGTTCTTGCGATACCGAGTGTGTAACATTTAAACCTCAAAACTAATTAACGGCGAATTAAATTCGTCGGGCAAATGCGAAAGGGCGTTGTCTCAACAAGTGAATGTCCACTGAGTTGAGGCGACGCCCTTTTTTTGCAAAAAATACGGACAGCTTTTTTGCTGTATAATCAACTTGCATCAATTATGCCACAAAAGCTGCTAAGCTTAAAAACATAACTCATAAATTTTATGAAATAATACTTATATTTGTATAGTTAGAAATATTTTTTTGTTCAAGAAATAAAAAATAAAATTTATATATTGAATTGTATTGACTTTTGGGGTAAAATATTGTATTGTTAAAATTGTATGTTGTCGAAAACAAGCATACAAAATAATTATAAAGATTGGGGGAAACCTTATTGGAGAATGTTATCAGCCTTAATGACATTGTAGTGTCTTTTGATGGCGAAACTGTATTGAATAATATCAATCTCGATATTAGGGATAAGGAATTTGTGACATTGCTCGGACCATCGGGGTGCGGCAAGACAACCACGCTCAGAATAATCGGCGGATTTATTCAGCCTGACAGCGGAAGGGTTATGTTTGAGAATAAGAATATAACAAAGCTGCCGCCCTACAGACGTAATGTCAATACTGTTTTTCAAAAGTATGCACTTTTTCCGCATCTCAACGTCTTTGAAAATGTTGCCTTCGGGTTGAGAGTCAGAAAGCTGCCCGAAAAGGAAATAAGCAAAGCGGTTGCAGAGATGCTGGAACTTGTCAATCTCAAGGGTTTTGAGGAAAGAAACGTTCAAAATCTGTCGGGTGGTCAGCAACAGAGAGTTGCCATTGCCCGTGCTTTGATTAACAAGCCTAAGGTTCTGCTTCTGGACGAACCTCTCGGTGCGCTTGATTTGAAGCTGCGTAAGGATATGCAGACGGAGCTTAAACGTATTCAGCAAAGCCTTGAAATTACATTTATTTATGTCACTCACGACCAGGAGGAGGCTCTCACAATGAGCGATACTGTTGTCGTGATGAAGGACGGTAACATTCAACAGATTGGAAGACCTGTTGATATATACAACGAACCTCAAAATGCTTTTGTTGCTGATTTTATAGGCGAAAGCAACATCATAGACGGAATTATGTTAAAGGACCGTCTTGTCTTGATTTGCGGACACGAATTTGAATGTGTTGACTCAGGCTTTGATGAAAAACAGCCTGTTGATGTTGTTATTCGCCCTGAGGATATCACTCTTACCGCAAACGCAGACGAGAAAATTCACGGTGTGGTAAGGTCGGTTACATTTAAGGGTGTTCACTACGAGATGGTAGTTGACAGCTCTGACTTCAGTTGGCTTGTGCATTCCACAAAGGCACCTGAGGTCGGCTCTGAGGTAGGTATTCTGTTCGGACCTGATGATATTCATATTATGAATAAGATGAAAGGTTAGGTGGGCAGAATGGATAAAAAATTCAGTATCGGACAAAAGCTTGTTGC
>CADAVS010000031.1:9660-25781 GCA_902791425.1 uncultured Ruminococcus sp. | reverse complement strand
TGATATGTGCCTTTATTGGTTGTATCTGTGTTTCGGGAGTGTCGACGGCAAATGTGTCTGTAATCGGAATTTTGTGCGGCTTGGGTTCAGGATTTTCTTATTCCCTGTATAGCATTATAGGAAAATATGCGTTAAAAAAATATCAGCCGTTGACGGTTACTGTATACTCGTTTATTGTGGCGGCAATAGGCTCTGTGTTTTTAGCGGATATGCCGAGGGTAATAACTTTGGTTTCGGATAACTTTAACCTATCAATGCTTTTGAACATATTGGGTATCGGGTTTGTAACAGTTTTTGTTCCGTATTTGTGCTATACCTTAGGACTTAAGCATATACCCGCAGGAAAGGCGGCGATTATGGCATCTGTTGAGCCGATGGTTGCCACAATAGCAGGAATATTTGCATATGGCGAAATACCGAATATTATTGGATTTTGCGGTATAGTGCTGATAATATCATCAATTGTTTTACTTAATATAAATAATAAAAAAGAAGCCGAAACTCGCTAAGTTCCGACTTCTTTTCTTTTGTAGGATTATGCTGTTACCGACTTTACGTCTTTATGATATAAAACCTTTAATATTATCGGTGTTAAAACAGATGATAGTATAATAAGCAAGATTACAGGGGTAAAGTATGCCGAGTCAATCAAACCAACCGACAATCCTTTTTGTGCAACAATCAGGGCAACCTCGCCTCTTGTCATCATTCCGACACCGACTTTAAGGCTGTCGCTTAAATTGTGTTTACACAGCTTTGCCGCCGCTCCGCAGCCTATGATTTTTGAAAGCAGGGCAACTAAGATAAAGCATATGGAAAACACAATCATCTCTCCCGATATCCCTTGAATGTTGGTGCGCAGACCTATGCCTGCAAAGAATACGGGCCCGAATAACATATAGGAATTTATATCAATCTTTCGTTCTATGTAATCTGAGTCACGAATGTTACAAAGAATTACGCCTGCCACAAATGCACCTGTAATGTCGGCGACACCAAAAAATCTTTCGGCAATATAAGACAGAGCCATACAGAGAGAAAGTCCGAAAATCGGTATTCTTTGAGTGTGGTGGTATTTTGAGTCTATCTTCTTAAATATCTTATACGTCATAATTCCACCCACAAGTGATATGGCAAAGAATGAGAAATTTTTAAGCACAACAACAGGGATGCTTGTGTCCTGACTGCCTGTGCCGATACCTATGACTACCGCCAATACAATAATGCCGATTACGTCATCAATGATTGCGGCACTTACAATAGTGGTGCCAAGCTTTGATTTCAGCTTTCCCATTTCAGCAAGGGTTTGAACAGTAATGCTGACAGAGGTTGCGGTGAGGATTACACCGATAAACAGTGCTTTGTAAAAGTCCGGACTCCCAAGGGGTGCAAAGCCGTAAAATACTGTGCAGAGAAGATATCCGCATATCAATGGAACAAGCACACCGATAAATGCAATGAACAATGCGGTCAAGCCTGTCTTTTTGAGGTCTTTTAAATTTGTTCCAAGTCCTGCGGAAAACATTATAAGCACAACGCCTATCTCTGCCATTTGCGACAGAAAATCAGTTTGCTGAACCCACCCTAAAAGGCTTGGCCCGATTATAAGACCGGCTATGATTTCACCGACTACCTGAGGAACATTGATTTTTCTTGCCAAAATTCCCATCAGTTTGGCAGAAATAATTATAATAGCTAAGTCTTTAAAGACGTTGTATGCTTGCATAATACTAAATCCCTTCTCTTAAATAAATGCTATTGGATATTCGCATAATAAAGACCGCCGTATTGGCGGCCTTTGTTTGTTATAAAATTCATTTTGTAATGCTTTTTGCTTTTAATGTGTTGCCCGATGCCCATAGTTCCGTCTGCCAAGCCCGACGGCAATGAGGCAAAAGCATTACAAATACTTAACATAATGGTCGCATAAATACTTTACAGCCGTATTGGCGGCCTTTGTATTGACGCATAACTATTTGCCGAGGTATGTGAAGTGCATATAATCGACAGTGCCGTTTATCCAGGCGTTTCCGCCCCACAGCCATCCGTATTTTGCAAAGGTCTGAACAACAGTTCCGTCAGGCGGGAAAGAATAAATTGAGTTGTCAGGATCGTAGAATGTACCGATAGTTGTTCCGCTTGCGTATACAGTATAATTTTCGTTGTAGTTAAGGTCGATTACAGTTCCGTAATTGTGGTCTGAGTACAAGCCGCTTGCCATAGAGCTTCTCCAGCCGTATGCGGTTGCATCTTTTATAGGCGGTTTGTCATCAGAATTAAATATTTCATCAAATATGGCAATTACGTCATCTTTTAAAACTGTGTTTATCTTAAAGGTAAGTGTTGAGGCATATTTGTCGCCGACCTCATTTATTTGCCATACATTGACGGAAACCTCGCTCATATGTGCGTCGGCTTCTTCCTTAGAGGTGTACTTAACACCATCGGGGAAAATTCGTGCCTCTTTTTCGGCGGCTTCGCCTGATGCCAATGTTTCTGTATAGGTCTTAAGGCGATAATGTCCGTTGCTGTCAGGTATTTGGAAAGGTGTGCCGCTGGGAGCGGTTTGAGAACCGCCTACCCAAGGTGTAACTTCAGTTGCGGCAGAAGGATTGTCCGCATAACGCAACGCTACTGTTGCACCGCTTGGAAGAATTATTGTTTTAACCAACGTATAAATCGAAGTATTGTTCGAGTCCTTTGTTTCACGCAAGGTTGTTTTTATTTGTCCATCAAGATTTTTGCCGTATGATGCATAGCATCTGTATGCGATAATAGCGGCTTCCTCACGTGTTACATTGTCGTTTGGTCTGAATAATCCCGTGTCGCCGTCGCCTGACATAAGAAGGTTGTCTATCATAAAAGCAACGTGGTTTTTCGCCCAATATGCGATTTCGTCTGCGTCTTTTATATTATCAAAGACGTGTTCAGACGGAAAGTATGGACTAAGTACACCGGCAGAATCGAGGAGACTTGTTATAATTTTACAAAGCTCCTGACGAGTGAGCGTGCCTTGAGGGAGAAAGTGACCTTCGCCGTCGCCGCTTACAAGACCCGTGTAGTATGCCATATTGGCAAATACGTCATTTGTGTCGCTGAAGGGCTGCTTTGGACCTGTTGAAACATTTTCAGAGGTTAATGTAGCATAGAGATTTACAGCTACATTTACAAAGTCGCTTCTTGAAATATACTCCTGAAATGATTTGGTAGAGTATTCTTCGGATATGATGCTTAACCTCGTTGCGTTGTTAACAGCGTCCTCTGCCCAAAAGCTTGGTTCATATGAGTATGCCTTAGGCACAATAGATAGTACCATTGTTGCAGCGATTATAGAGCTGCACAGTCGTTTAATTCCTTTAATCATTAGATTTTCACCTCAAATAATTTATATTTTTGGACAAATCACATTTATTGTAACATACTTTGCAGTTTAATTCAACTTAAGTAAATATTTGTTTACAATTTGTAATGTTTTTGAAAAATAAATTTGTTGTTGATTATTAGATAAAACTGTGTTATTATATTTATATAATATTGTGGAGATACAATTTGTTAAAGGAAGATATTAAATGAAGATTTTGGGTGTTGACTTCGGTGACAGCAGAACGGGTTACGCCGTATCCGATGTACTTGGCTTTTCAGCAAATGTCTTAGATGCGTTTAAGTGTAAAAGTATAGAAGGCGTTGCGGATTATACGGCTGAGCTTGCAAAAAAGCTGGGAGCGGAAAAAATTATATTGGGATATCCGAAGAATATGAACGGAACCCTCGGTCCCAGAGCGGAAAAGGCGAGTCTGCTTGCTGATATGATAAGAGAAAAAATTGATATTCCCGTAGTGTTATGGGACGAGAGATTGACTACTGTTTCGGCACACAATCTTATGAATGAAACAAATGTAAGAGGAAAAAAACGTAAGGATAGCGTTGACAGTATCTCGGCGGCATATATCTTGCAGGGATATCTTGACAGTATTAGATGAAAGTTTAAGAAAGGCGGTAAGTTTATGGCTGAATTACCTGAAAATGAATTTTTAATTGATCTATATGACGAGGAAGGAAACAAAAAAGTGTTCGAGCATTTGGATACTGTTATGTATAAGGATGATGAATATGTAATATGTATTCCTTATGATGAGGATGAGGAGGAAGTTACGGAAATCGTTATTTTTAAAACGGTTGTTGACGAAAAGGGTGAGTCATCCTTGGCACAAATGTTTGAGCCTGACATAATGTCTGCGGTATATGATATCTTCCGTGAACGCAATGAGGATAAGTTTGAATTTGAGGATTAATTAAATAAGAAGTTGCCCGCAGTAGTATCCTGTGGGTAATTTTATTTAAAAATGTGAATAATAACATATAATTTATTATAACAATTTTTAAATTTTTGTTACGAATAACGCTTATTGTTTACAACTTTGGTTTTTTGATGTATACTTAAAATTGAGTAAGTATATAAAAATGAGTTTTGTATTCAGATATTAGACAGGAAGGTTGGTTTGATGAATGTCTGAGCAAGAAATAAAAAAAGACACCAAAGCGGCTAAGACCATAAGCGTTATGGCTGTGATTATTTTTCTCGCAAAGGCAATGGGACTTTTGCGTGAGACTCTTGTTGCCGGTCTTTACGGTCAGGGGATGGAATCCGATATGATTAATACGGCAACACAAATTCCGCTCTTGTTTTTTGATATGGTTTTGGGTGTTGCTATTCTCTCAACTTTTGTTCCTATTTTTAATAAATACATAGAAAATTACGGCAAAGAAAAGGCAATGGATTTTGCCAATAATTTTACCACGATTGTCGGCTTTATTGCTATGGCGGCTGCTGTTGTGGGAATGATATTTGCAGAGCCTCTTGTAAAGCTGATGGTTCCGGGTTACGCTGATGTTTCGGGCAAGGTTGAACAAACGGCGGCACTTTTGAGAATATTATTTCCGTCTATTGTGTTTACCGCATCCGCATACATTGCTGTCGGCGTATTGCAATCCTTTGGTGAGTTTACCATACCGTCACTTATAAGTGTTGTTTCAAACGGAGTTATGATTTTATATCTCATTCTGTTTGGCAATAAGTATGGACTTACGGGTGTTGCCGTATCTATGCTCATTGCGTGGATAATGCAGTTGATTGTTCAGATACCGCATCTGATTAAATTTGGTTTCAGATATAAATTCAGATTTAATATTAAAGAGTCGGGCATAAAGGAGGCAGCACTCATTGCCCTGCCTGTGCTGATAAGCTCCTGGGTGCAGCCCTTGTGCAACGTAATCAATATGTCCTTCGGTTCGTCTTTGGGTGACGGGGCTGTGTCTGCTTTGAATTGGGCAAATAAGATTTATATAATTATGGTAGGTGTTTTTGCGTATGCCATAACAAATTTTATCTTCCCTAAGCTGTCAAGACTGAGCGTAGGCGATAATAATGAGTTTGCGGATATGACAAGAATGTCGGTGGGATATATTATATTAATTATAGGAATGGTTTCCGCTCTGTTCTTAAGTTTGTCAAGACCTATAATAAGCGTTGTGTTTGAACACGGCGAATTTACTGCCGAGTCCGCAAAGATTACGGGAACGGCATTGTTCTATTATTCCTTTGGTATGATGGGTTATGCAGTGTGTGAGGTTTTGAATAAAAGCTTTTATGCCTTGTCAGACGGTAAGACGCCAATGCTTACCTCGCTTATCGGCATAATTGTCAATTTTATAATGGCGGCATTTTTGATAAAGGTGTTAAAGATGGGTGTTGGAGGACTTGCACTTGCAAGTGCTGTCAGCTCCACAACAATAGCACTTTGCTTGATGTTTATGATTAACAGACGCAGAAAGGGCGTCATCAATCTTGCATTTGTAATCAATGTTATTAAGATAGTCATTTGTACGGCGGCGGCATTTGTGACGGCTAAAGGTGTGGATATATTTGCTGTCAAATTGGGAACAGGCACGATTATTACACTTATAAGATTGTGCGTATGTGCTGTGCCGTCTTGCATAGTTTATGTTTTGGCGGCATATGTCTTAAAGGTTGCGGAAGTGAGAAGTGTGGCAGAGCGTTTTTTGAAGAGAGGATGATTTAACTTGAAAAACAGTATTGGGTGTTTTGAAGCGGTTTGGCTTTTTATCTGGAATGTGATAACCAAAAGCTGTATATATAAAATTCTTAAAAAAGTCTATGATTGCATATCAGGGGCGTGGAGGAACAGCAGAATTGTGAGCTGGTTCAGAGTCTTGCATACAGATGATGATGCACTTGAAAAATCGGTTGCAGGCAAGGTTTTAAGATGTCCTTTTACATTTATAGAATTTTTGCAGAAAAAAATAGGTGCAAAGGTAAATAAGCTTATTGAAGAAAGTCTGTTTTTCAATATTTGCAGAGATTATCTCAATAATATACTTGCAATTAATTTAAGATTTATCGGAACCCTTATGCTAAGTATGGCGGCAGGGATTATCGCATATAAGCTGATTGCAGGCGGTGTAATCGGTATTGCGATAATTATAGCGGCGATTGTCGGAGCGGTATTAATTCCATTCAATGTTAATGTGACAGAATATCTAAAAGGGTCAGCCCTGGTTTCTCTTATATGCAATTTGCTCGGCATAGATGCGGACTTTAATTGGTTTGATAAAAAATACACAGAGGGAAAAGGCAGAATAGCAGTTGCGGCAGTTGCAGGTGTTGTTATCGGTTTTGCAAGCAGTGCTATCAATCCGTTGCTTGCACCTGTTGCACTTGTTGCAATTGCGGCGGTAATGCTTGTGCTTCAAAGACCGTCGGCAGGAGCAATGCTTTTGTTGCTTGCCGCTCCTATCGCACCTACTATGGCTGATGCAGGTCTTGCTATACTCTGTCTGATTTCAATGGTGGTTTATGCGGTTACACATAATGGGTTTAAATTTAAGTTTGACGGTATGGGATTTTTTATAATCGCCTTTATAGCGGTATATCTTGTTGCTGCTATTACTTCCTTTGCAGTAATTAAGAGCCTGAGCATCTGGATGATTTATTTTGTGTTTATGGCAATGTATTTTGTGATTATCAATACCGCAAAAAGTAAAAAGCTGTTAAATAATATGCTGACTATATTTGTTTTGTCGGGATTGCTTGTCTGTGTTTACGGAATTGCACAATATGTATTCGGATGGGATACAAAACAGGCGTGGATGGACGAGGCAATGTTTGAGGATATAAAAATGAGAATTTACTCAACCCTTGAAAACCCAAATGTATTGGGTGAGTATATCCTTCTTGTTCTTCCTGTTTCAATCGGTCTTATGTGGACAAGAAAGAATTTTGCGTCAAAGGTTGTATATGCAGGTATCTCGGCAATTATGGGAGTTGCATTGATACTGACGTTTTCAAGAGGCTGTTGGGTAGGTCTGCTTGTGGCGGCGGCGGTTTTTGTCACATTTGCGGCAGGAAAGCTCTGGGGCTTGGCACTTGTTGCCCTGCCTATACTGCCTTTTGTCTTGCCTGAAAGTATTGTCAACCGTTTTACAAGCATCGGCAATATGGAGGACTCTTCTACTTCTTACAGAGTGTATATCTGGATGGGTACCCTTGCTATGATTAAGGACTTTTGGCTCTCGGGAATAGGAATGGGTCAGGAGGCGTTTACACAGGTATATCCCTTCTATTCTTACAACGGAATTATAGCACCTCATTCACATAATTTGTTTTTGCAAATTCTTGTTGAGTCGGGAGTTGTGGGAATAGGTGTGTTCTTGATTATAAGCGTTTTATTCTTACGCAGAATTATGACGGGGTATCAATACGGCGGAAAAGGTGACAGCCTTTCGACCATAATGACTGCTATTGTCGCAGGCTTTTGCGGTTTTCTTGTTCAAGGTATGTTTGATAACAGCTTTTACAATTACAGAGTAATGTTGGTTTTCTGGTGCGTGCTTGCACTTGGAAGAGCGTGTGTTTATGTGGCAAAGCAAAGGAGTGAGGATGCAGAGTGATTAAGGTTGTTGAAGTATCGTCTGATTCGAATATCGGCGGAGCGGGCAAATGTATTCTGACCTTTTTGAAGAACTTTGACAGAGAAAAATTTGATGTTTCCGTTGTTGTTCCAAAGGGAAGTCTTTTGATTTCGGATATAGAAAAGCTTGATGTTAAGATATATCAGCTTGACAATCTTGCGGAGAAATCCCTTGACTTTAAGGCAATATCAGGGCTTAAAACACTGTTTAAACAAATAAAGCCTGATATAGTTCACACTCACGCAAGTATGTCGGCAAGGATTGCGGCAAAGCTGTGCGGAATAAAGACGGTCTATACAAGGCACAGCGTTTTTCCGCCGTCGGCATCAATTTCCAAAGGCTTGGGGAAGGTAATAAATGGTTGTATAAATAACTGTACTGCCGACAGAATTATTGCCGTAGCAGATGCCGCAAAAGATAATCTTGTTGCGACAGGTGTTTCGGCTAAGAAAATTGATGTGATTTTAAACGGCGTTGAACCTTTGGTTCCTTACGGAGAGGAAAGGATAGAGCAGCTGCGTAAGGAGTACGGAATAGAAGATGACGAAAAAGTTGCGATTATGGCGGCAAGACTTAACGAAGTTAAGGGACATAAATATTTTGTTGATGCCGCAAAGATATTAAAGAGCAAGGGAATTAAGTTCAAATTTCTGATTGCCGGCACAGGCGAGATGGAGAACAGTATAAAAGAGCAGATAAAAAAAGCTGAACTTGAGGAAAACGTAAAGATGCTCGGCTTTTTGACAGATGTTGAACCTCTTATGAATGTTATGGACGTTCAAGTAAACTGTTCCTTCGGAACAGAGGCGACAAGCCTTGCTCTGCTGGAGGGGATGAGTCTTGGAAAGCCTGCGGTTGTCACGGACTTTGGGGGGAATCCCGGTGTTATCAATGACGGAATTAATGGGTTTTTAACCCCGACACACGATGCAGAGGTGTTGGCGGACAGGCTTGAAAAGCTTTTTTGTGATGATGGTTTGTACGAGAAAATGAGCAGAGAATGTAAAAGAGTTTATAATGAAAAGTTTACGGCTTATGTCAATACAAGAGCTATAGAGAGTGTGTATACGAAAATGCTCTCTGTTAATGCAAAATAGCGAAAGGATTTGATTGAAATGGAAAACAAGAAAAAAATTAAGTTTAACGGAATGGATTTATTTATCGTATTGGTAATTGTAGCAATAGTCATAGCTGCAATATACTTTTTGACGGGTAAAAGCGGCGGCAACGGAGGGCTTGCAACCTCAAATGTAGTTGTCAAAACAACTGTTGAATTAAAAGCCAAAGACGAAAATTATGCCAATGCAATAAAGGTTGGCGACAAGGTAATGATTGGCGAAAAAGAGAAGATTACAACAACTGTCGAAAAGGTTGAGGTAAAGCCTGCCGAAACCTTAGGCTATGACATAGTCAACGGAAGAGTGCTAAACAGCGAAGTTCCGAATGAATATGATGTTCAGGTTACGGTTATAGCGAACGGAACGGAAACGGACAATTCTATTGAGATAGACAGCATACCTGTCAGGGTCGGACAATATGCCGTTATGTTTGGCAAGGGCTGGTCAAGTTCAGGTTATATTATAAATGTTGATACGGATGCTAAGCAGTAATGGAGGGGATTTGAGATGATAAACAGAGATGGAAAGCTTTTCGGAAAAGTAAGTATAATTGATATTGTCGTTGTTGTTTTGGTCATAGTTCTCGCTTTGGGTATATATAAAATGTTTGTCGGCGGTTCAAGTGCGGTTGTGACTTCAAGTGAAAAGGTTGAATGTACTTTTATTATAAAGAATGTGCGTTCATATACTGCTGATGCTCTTGCTAAAAAAGGTCCGTTGTACGACAAGGTATCCAAGGAGTATATCGGAGAGATAACAGATGTCAAGGTGGAGGACGGATTATATCAGGTAAATATGGTAGACGGAAGCTTTAAACAGGCTGTGCCCGAGAACAGATACAATGTGTTTGTAACTGTTGAGTTTAGCGGCAAGGCAAGTGAAAACGGATATTATACTGCCGCAAATAAGTATTTGGGGGCAGGCACATCTGTTGGAGTTACATCCAAGTATGCAGAGTGTGAAAGCACAGTATATTCTATAAGCGGTATTGAATAAGGCGGTGAAATAATTGTTCATAGCTGACGGCTGGAGCGACTATGAGATTTTAGATTGCTCTGATGGCGAAAAACTTGAAAGATGGGGAAACAAAATATTGGTACGTCCCGACCCTCAGATTGTATGGAAGTCAGATAAGTCTGTTGAGGAATGGAGGACAGCCGACGCAAGATATAACCGCAGTAAATCAGGCGGCGGAAGTTGGCAGACCTATAAGAAAATTCCTGAGTCTTGGAAAATAAAATATAAAAATCTGACATTCGGTGTTAAGCCAATGGGGTTTAAGCATACGGGAATTTTCCCGGAGCAGGCAACAAATTGGGATTGGTTTTCTGAGCTGATAAAAGCGGAAAAGGGCAGAGAGATAAATGTACTTAATTTGTTTGCGTATACAGGCGGAGCAACCATTGCGGCGGCTTCTGCAGGGGCAAGGGTATGCCACGTTGATGCGGCAAAGGGAATGGTTGCGTGGGCAAAGGACAATGCGGTACTTTCGGGACTTAAAGAGCATCCCATACGTTATATTGTGGATGATGTAAAGAAATTTGCCGAGAGAGAGCTTCGCAGAGGTCATAAGTATGACGCAATTATAATGGATCCGCCTTCATACGGGCGTGGACCAAACGGCGAGGTATGGAAGATAGAGAACGAAATATTTGATTTAATCAATCTGTGTGTAAAGCTTTTGAGTGACAAACCATTGTTCTTTCTGGTAAATTCATATACAACGGGGTTATCGGGAAGTGTGATGAAAAATATCTGCAAGCTGACTGTTGCAAAGAAGTATGGCGGTGTTATTACTGCTGACGAGATAGGACTGCCTGTCAAAAACAGCGACATAGTTTTGCCTTGCGGATACAGTACACGTTGGCAGAGAGGTTAAAAACAGACATTATGAGGGCAATGCAAAATGGATAATATTATTAGAACTGAAAACTTATGCTTTAACTATACTGATGACGAAACAGGTGAAACAACTTGCGTGCTTAAGGATATATCCCTGGAGATAAAGCGTGGCGAGTTTATTGCTGTGCTTGGACATAACGGCTCAGGCAAGTCTACGTTCGCAAAGCATTTAAACGCAATTCTCATACCGACTTCGGGCAAGGTATGGGTTGGCGATATTGATACATCTGACGAAAAAAGATTATACGATATTCGCAAAATGGTAGGTATGGTCTTTCAAAACCCTGACAATCAGATGGTTGCAAATATAGTAGAGGATGATGTGGCATTCGCACCTGAGAATTTAGGTGTGCCCAGAGAGGAAATAAGAAAAAGGGTGGATACCGCTCTTGCCGCCGTAAATATGTCGGAATTTGCTATGCACGCACCTCATATGCTGTCAGGCGGACAAAAGCAAAGGGTGGCAATAGCAGGTGTTTTGGCTATGGAGCCTGAGATTATCGTTCTTGACGAGCCGACAGCTATGCTTGACCCAAACGGCAGACGTGAGATTATTGAAACCGTAAAACGTCTTAACAAAGAAAAGAATATGACGGTCGTAATGATAACTCATTATATGGAGGAGGCGGTCGAGGCTGACCGCGTAATAGTTATTGACAACGGCAAAATAGAGATGGACGCCCCTCCCATAGAGGTGTTTCCGAAGGTAGAAAAGATGAAGTCCTTGGGACTTGATACCCCTCAGGCGACAGAGCTGGCATTTCTTTTGAAGAAAAACGGCTTTGATATAGACAGCAATGTTCTTTCTGTGGGTGAATGTGCAGATAAGATAGAGCAGCTATGGAAAAGGGTGATGACAAATGATTAAGCTTGAAAACGTAAGTTACACATATATGAAGGGCGGTCCCTTTGAAAAAAAAGCACTGGACAACATAAGCTTGGAAATAGGCAAGGGAGAGTTTATCGGACTTATCGGACATACAGGCTCGGGAAAGTCAACATTAATTCAGCTTTTAAACGGACTTATAAAGCCCGATTGCGGCAGAATAATAATTGACGGAACTGACATAACCGACAAAAATACCAAAATGCGTGACATACGCTTTAAGGTGGGACTTGTAATGCAATATCCCGAGTATCAGTTGTTTGAAGAAACGGTACTTAAGGATATTTCCTTCGGTCCGTCAAATATGGGACTTGATAATGATGAGGTCAAACATAGGGCGGAATTTGCGGCAAATCTTGTAGGTCTGCCAAAGGAGCTTTTAAGCAAGTCGCCCTTTGATTTGTCAGGCGGACAGAAAAGGCGTGCTGCAATAGCAGGTGTTTTGGCTATGGAGCCTAAGGTTTTAATTCTTGACGAGCCCACAGCAGGACTTGACCCGGCAGGCAGAGATGAAATCCTTTTTAAGATAAAGGATATGCACGAGAGGATGGGACTTACTGTCATCCTTGTATCGCACAGTATGGAGGATGTTGCAAAGCTGGCTGACAGAATACTTGTTATGAACAAGGGCAACAAAGAAATGTTTGATATTCCTGAAAATATTTTCAGAAATGCCGACAGACTTACCGAAATCGGTTTGAATGTTCCGCAGGTTACGAAGATAGTTGATGAACTGCGGCACAGGGGTATGCCCTTGAAAGAGGGAGTTTATACCATAAACGATGGGTTGTACTGCATAAAAGAGGCTTTGAGTAAGGGGGAGAAAATATGCTGAAGGATATAACTTTAGGACAATACTTTCCCGGTGAAACAGTAATTCACAAGCTGGACCCAAGAACAAAAATTTTGGTTATGCTTGCATATATTGTGGTTACTTTTTGTGTTAAGAACTTTTACGGCTATATTGCACTTGCCGCATTTGTCGTTGTGTGTGTTGCACTTTCTAAAATTCCGCCCATATTTGTTATAAAGGGCTTAAGACCGATTATGGTTTTTATAATTATAACGGCATTGTTTAACTTGTTTTTGACGAGCGGTACTGTTGTTTGGCAGTTTGGTGTGTTAAAAATCACATATGAGGGTATTCGGTTTGCTGTCTTTATGGTTTTGAGATTGACGTTTTTGATACTCGGAACATCATTGCTGACGCTTACCACATCGCCTATATCGTTAACTGACGGAATGGAAACTCTGTTGAGTCCCTTTGCGAAGATAGGACTTCCTGCACACGAGCTTTCTATGATGATGTCTATCGCATTGAGATTTATTCCCACATTGATGGAGGAAACCGATAAGATTATGAAAGCACAGGCGGCAAGAGGTGCGGACTTTGACAGCGGAAATATATTAAGCAGAGCAAAGGCTATGATTCCCATACTTATACCGCTGTTTATAAGTGCCTTCAGACGTGCCGATGAGTTGGCAACCGCAATGGAGTGCAGATGCTACGGTGTAACCGAAAATCGTACAAGCCTCCACGAGCTTAAATTCCAAAAGAGAGATGTAGGAGCCACAATAGCATTTTTGGTATTGGTTGCGGTTGTTGCTGCAATTAATTTTATACCGTCAAAATAGTTTGTTAGAGAGGTTTTTGGTAATGAAAAATATTGCTATGAGAATTATGTATGATGGTACAAAATATCATGGCTGGCAATTCCAAAAAAACGGAATAACAATTCAGCAGGTAATTGAGGAGGCTTTGAGCGAACTCACAGGTGAGGAGATTAAGGTCACAGGCTGCAGCAGAACTGACGCAGGAGTTCACGCACTTGAATATGTGTTAAACTTTAAATCAAATACCAATATCCCTGCCGAAAAGTTGCCGTATGCGTTAAATTACAGACTGAATAAGGATATAACCGCTCTTGAAGCCTGGGAGGCAGACGAGGAATTTAATGCAAGATTTTCTTCAAAGGGGAAAAGATATGTATACAGAATATGGAACGGAAAAATGAGAAACCCGTTCTATATAGGATACAGTTGGTATCTGCCCTACAAGCTTGACAGAGAAAAGATGAGGTCCGCGGCTGAATTTTTCATCGGTAAGCACGACTTTTCTGCATTTATGGCGGCGGGCGGAAGTCAGAAAACAACAATAAGAACCATAAGAGATTGCTCTGTGGAAGCAGACGGAGACTTGATTGAGATAACAGTAGAGGCAGATGCTTTTCTGTATAATATGGTTAGGATAATTACGGGGACATTGGTGGAGGTAGGTCTTGGGCGTATCGAATGTGATGATGTCCCCAACATAATTAAAAGCGGTGACAGAAGGAGGAGCGGTCTTACAGCTCCGCCTGAGGGACTATTTTTGAAAAAAGTATTTTATTGAAGGAGGTAAACAGCGGTGAGGAATAAATACATAGATAAGGGTATATCTATTTATAAAGAGAAAATGAAGCCTGCTGTTGATACTCTGTTTTCTAAAACTGCGGTATTCAGAACGGGAAAAAGAAAAATAGTATATCATCCCATAAAGCTTGCGGCTGTTATTATCGCGGCTGTGCTTGCGATTGCTTTGCTCGGCACTTTTGTATCTATGCTGTCAGGCTCTAAAACTACGGATGTATATGTTGAATACGGAGATATATACAAGGCAAAAACTATTGGCAGTAATGTTATGATATATAACAACAAGGGTGCAAAGGCTATTGACAGAAAGGGAAAAATAGATTGGCAGATAAGCCAAAGCCTGTCGGAACCATTGGTTGAGTGTGACGGAAAATATGTTTTATTTGCTGACCTTGCAGGCAATCATTTTGCTGCATCATATAAAAACGGCAAGCTGATAAATGAATATAAGCTGGGAAACGATATTATTTCTGCCAAGATTACAAATAAGGGTTATGCCGTCTTTGCAACAGATACAGACGGCTATAAAGGTAAGGTAACTCTGTTTAATAAAAAGGGCAGAGAGATTTATGCCTGGAACAGCGGAAGCGGTTATATTGCCGACGTTGATGTAACGGATAACGGCAGATATTTAGCTGTTGCACAAATAAACACCGACGGAGATGCGGTGAGTACAAAAATGCAGTTTATTGATACAAGCAGAGGTGAGGTTATCGCAACGGCAGAGCGAAATGACGAGGCGGCAGTAGAGGTTAAATTTACGTCATCAAATCAATTGTTGCTGGTAACAGACAACCATATTACAGAATACTCAAAGAACGGCAAAGAGGGCTTTTCTATATCGCTTGAGGGTAAAGAAGCGTCGTATTACAGCCTTGACAGCGATAAAATGATTGCTGTCAGCGTAATGGATAACAGAGGCAACTCCGTTTTAGAGATGTATTCTATGTCAGGGAAGTTAAAGGGAGCATACACAGCCACAGGCGAAATAAGAACGTTGGCGGTATGTGATTCAAATGCGGTTGTGGCTGAACAGAAGGGCATTGTCCGTGTCAATTCAAGAGGTAAGGTTAAAAAGGTTATTTCCGCAGAAAATGATGTAAAAAGTATAGGGTATTACTCAAACGGAAAAAGAATTTTAGCGGTCGGTGCTTCGGTTGCGGAAAACATCGCCGTAAAATAACTGATGGGAGTGTTATATGAGATTTAATTATTTTGGCTTAAACAGTATAGATTATGCCATTATTTTTGTCGTCTTGCTGTTTGGAATTTTTGGTTATAGGAAGGGATTTATGAGGTCGCTTGTAGGGATTGCCTCGCTTGCGGCGTCGATTATAATTGCGTGGATTTTATATCCTGTTGTTTCTGATATTCTCAACGGACTTGGTTTAAAAGAGGTTATTGCAAATACTGTGTTTGGCGGCTTGGAGCCAACTGCATCGATGGGTACATATGAATCGGGAATGCCGAAGCTGATTGCGGATTACACAATGAAGGTGCAGACAGATATAAGTAATGGAATTTCCGTTTATGCTGCTGATGTTGCGATAAAGATAATCTCTTTTGTGCTTGTTTTAATCATTGCTAAAATTATAATTCAAATAGGGTTAAAATTCCTGAATATTTTTTCAAAATTGCCTGTTATAAGTACATTAAATCATATGGCAGGGTTTGCGTTGGGTGCTGTAAAGGGGACAATTATTGTGTATTTAATAATAGTTGTTTTGCTTGGTATAGTGCCAATGTCAAAGTATGACAAATATAAAATTGATATAGAAAATTCGGCAATAGTTAGCAGAATATATTTAAAAAAT
>CADAVS010000031.1:0-9621 GCA_902791425.1 uncultured Ruminococcus sp. | reverse complement strand
AATCCTGTTGAGGGGATATTGATAAAAGAGAGAAATAATGAAGATGGTGAATAGTTATGGAAAAAATTAATTATACAAAAATGAAGATAAGCGAACTTCGGGAAGTGGCAAAAGAGTTAAATATTGAAGGTATAAGTAAATTAAAAAAACAAGAGTTAATAGGCTTAATTTCAGAAAAAAGTAAAAATTCGGAAAAAAATGAAGCGGTGAATAAATCTGAGAATAATAAAAATAAATTTGATGAAAATAATAATGAAAATAAAAATGCAGAAAAAACCGCTGAAGAAGAGATAGAATACAGCGACCCCGTCAGAAAGACCAACCTTATGAGCGGTGTTCTTGAGATAATGGCTGAGGGCTATGGTTTTTTGAGGAGCAATAATTATCAATCGGGCGAAAACGATGTATATGTTCCCCAGAACTTAATAAGAAGGTTTAATCTGAAAACGGGAGATTTTATAGTCGGCAATACAAGAATGCAGCACGAGGGCGAAAAGCATCAAGCTCTTTTATACATTCAGACGGTAAACGGTGATACGATAGATGTCGCAATCCGCAGAAAATCATTTGATGATTTAACACCTATATATCCTAACGAGAGGTTAAAACTTGAAACGGGCAATATGAACTATGCTATGAGGTTGATTGACCTTATATGCCCTGTGGGAAAGGGGCAGAGAGGAATAATTGTCGCACCGCCTAAAGCGGGAAAGACAACTCTTTTAAAAAGCGTTGCAAACAGTATAACTAAAAATAATCCTGATGTTGCGTTGATTGTGCTTCTGATAGACGAACGTCCTGAGGAAGTTACAGATATGCAAAGGAGTATAGACGGCGATGTTATCTTCTCAACCTTTGACGAGGAACCGCAAAACCACGCAAAGGTTGCGGAAATCGTGTTGGAGCGTGCCAAAAGATTGGTTGAGCATAAAAAAGACGTAGTAATTCTTTTAGACAGCATAACAAGACTTGCCCGTGCGTATAACCTTGTAATTTCGCCTACGGGCAGAACTCTGTCCGGCGGACTTGACCCGGGAGCATTATACAGACCAAAAAGATTTTTCGGTGCGGCGAGAAATATTGAGGAGGGCGGAAGTCTTACCATTCTTGCAACGGCATTGATTGAAACGGGAAGCAGAATGGACGATATGATATTTGAGGAGTTCAAGGGAACGGGCAATATGGAGGTTCATCTGGACAGAAGACTTCAGGAAAAGAGAATTTTCCCCGCAATAGATATTTCAAAGTCAGGCACAAGAAAAGAGGAACTTTTACTTACACAGGCAGAGCTTGAAACAATGTGGCGTATGCGTAGAGCGTTTTCTGACAGAGATGTGTCTGAGGTTACTGAAAACGTGATTAATCTGATGATAAGAACAAGGAGTAATGAGGAATTTATATACAATAGCGGAAAGGTTTTTGGTGATTATGAAAAGAAAAATTATTAGGGCTTTATCGTTTTTGCTGATATTGAGCTTGCTGATATATTCACAGGGAATGGTTTTAGCATATGCGGCAGGAAGCAAAACGCCTGATTGGTTGCAGTATGCAGACGGAAAAGAAGAGCAGGAAATTACCGAAGAAGAAAGACTCGAACAAGAAAAGCTTGAGCAATGGAGAGAAAAAAAGAAGAATATCAAAGTGCCGATATTGTTGTATCACCACATAACAAATGATGAACTCACAGAGGAAAACTCTATCTCTTTGATTTCGCCCTATGATTTCAGACTTCATATGACGGCTATTAAAACAAACTTTACTCCCATAAGTCTGAGACAATATTGCGAGTATGTTTTATGTGATGACGGAAGTGTGGATATTCCGAATAACCCGATAATTATTACATTTGATGACGGATATTCAAGCAACTATGAGCTTGGATACCCTATTTTAAAGGAGCTTAACATTCCTGCCACAATCTTTGTTGTAACAGATACAGTCGGTGCCGTTGCAGGCGAAGGAAAGGTGAATTATTCACATTTCACTTGGGAACAGGCAAGGGAGATGGAGGCAAGCGGACTTATCGAAATACAGTCCCATACCGTGTCGCACGTTAAAGTTGATGAGCTAAATTTTGCGGAGCAAGTCAGACAGCTGAGAAAATCTAAATATGACATAGAGAAGAACTTAGGTCATAAATGTGATATGATTGCGTTCCCTTACGGACACTATGACGAGAATGTAAAGAGAATAGCCAAAAACTCAGGCTATGATGTTCATTTGCTTGTTGACGACAAAACTCTTGAGAGTGACTATGAAGTAAATCTTCCGTCGGAAGGTCTTGAGAATTTGACGAGAATGACAATAGCAGGCAATATGGGAAATGTAAACGTGATTGAAATTATAAGAAGGACAATGAGTAAGAAGGAAATAAAATAAGTTAGGGTGAGAGTATAAAACCGAACCTGCCAAAAACAATTAATTTAGGTATCTTTTGGATTTATACTGTTACCTTGGCGATACGATGGGCAACTGCAATAAAAGAAATTTCAGCACGCAAAAAAGGACCTCGCAAGAGATCCTTTTCGTTCGTAAGGAATTTTATTATTCCGCTTCGTCAGGTGTGTCCATTGCCTCCTGATATTTTTCAAGAATACGGCTATGAAGAAGCTCACGTGTTTCAGCGTTGATAGGATGAGCAATATCTTTAAACTCACCTTCGGGTGTTTTACGGCTGGGCATAGCTATAAATAGCTTGTCCTGGCCTTCGATAACCTTTATGTCGTGAACAACAAATGCGTCATCGAATGTAACGGAAACAACCGCCTTCATCCTTCCTTCTGAATTGATTTTACGGACTCTAATGTCTGTAATTGTCATTTTAAAACCCTCCTTGCTATTTTTTAAATAGCTTATGTAAAAATTATTATTTTATCTAAAGAATAACAAATTATTGAAAAGCGCAGTTATTTGTGCTACAATAATCATATACTTATTATTAAAGAAAGAAGGCATAATTATGAGTGAATTTTCAATATCAGACCTTCCAAAAGGTGCCAAAATTCATATGATAGGAATTGGCGGAATAAGCATGAGCGGTATCGCGGAAATGCTTATTTACCTTGGGTATTGCGTGTCCGGCTCAGATATGGGTGAATCAGACCTGATAGACGAGCTGAGAACAAGAGGTGCAGAAATTTATATCGGTCAAAGGGCCGAAAATATAAAGTCACCTGATTTGGTATGTTACACAGCAGCAATTGCAAAAAATAATCCCGAGCTTACGGCTGCACGCTCACTTGGTATAAAGACCATTGAGAGAGCAGAGCTGTTAGGTGCTATTATGGAGCTTTACAAATATCCCATTGCTGTTGCCGGAACTCACGGCAAGACAACGGTTACTTCAATGCTGTCCCTTGCACTTTTAAAGGCGAACACCGACCCTACCATTCTGGTGGGCGGACAGCTTCCGCAAATTGGAGGCAACTTCCGTATAGGCAAAACCGACTATCTGCCTTTTGAGGCTTGTGAGTACGTTGAAAGTTTTTTGCATTTCAAACCATTTTTGTCGATTATAACAAATGTGGAAGAGGACCACTTGGATTATTTTAGCGGTATTAACCATATTATATCATCATTTCAGAAATTTGCAAGCCTAACATCACCTAATGGGTGCATTATTGTTTGTTCTGACGATAAAAACACCAATAATGTTGTGCAAAATGTTGAAAGAAAAGTGATAAAATATGCCATAAATGATGAAAGTGCTGATTTTATAGCAAAAAATATAGTTTATTCTGAGTCGGGATGTGGAAAATTTGATGTGTATAAAAATGACAATCTTTTAACAAGCGTCGAATTGAGTGTTCCTGGCACTCATAATGTGTTAAATGCACTTTCCGTTGTAGCTGCCATCGACTTTTTGGGAGTGGATATGGAATTGGCGGTTCAAGGTCTTTTGGAGTTCGGCGGAACAAAGAGAAGATTTGAACATATCGGCGAGATAAACGGCTGTGAGATTATTGATGATTATGCTCATCATCCAACCGAGATTGAGGCGACTATCAGTACTGCCAAAAAGATGGGTAAAAATGTTTGGGTTGTATTCCAACCCCACACATACAGCAGAACCATTACCCTTTTGGACAAATTTGCAGAGGCCCTGTCGAAGGCTGACAAGGTGATGATTTGTGATATCTATCCTGCCAGAGAAAAGTATGATGGCAAAATTCATTCCTGCGACCTTGCAATTAAAATAGACGGTGCGGTATATATGAGTGACAACAATGCTATTGAAAGGTATTTGGCTGATAATTTAACCGGGGATGATATGCTTATAACTATGGGAGCAGGCGACGTCTGCAAAATTGGTTATAATTTATCAAAAAAAGCTGAATAATTGTGCCGGTTGACAAATACAACATATTGACACACAGAAAAAAATGTGGTAAAATTTACGAATAATATATGAATTTTATGTTAATTTGTATATTAACATAGAGTTAATATAAAACCTAAAAGAAAGAGGTAGATAAAAATGAGAAAATTCACAAAACTTACTTGTCTTGTTTTGGCAGTTGCCGTATTGGCAGTTTGCCTTGTGGGTTGCGGAAATCAGGCAGGTACTTCATCAAGTGCAGGTTCTGCAGACGCCATTAAAATCGGCGGAATCGGTCCTATCACAGGAGCGGCTGCGATTTACGGACAGGCTGTAAGAAACGGTGCACAGATTGCTGTTGACGAAATCAACGCAAAGGGTGATGTTAAGTTTGAACTCAGATTTGAGGACGACGAAAACGACGCTGAAAAGGCAGTTAATGCGTACAACACACTTAAGGATTGGGGTATGCAGGTTTCATTAGGTACTGTTACAACACAGCCTTGCGTTGCAGTATCAAGCGAAGTAGATGCTGACGGCATTTTTGCTCTTACTCCTTCAGCTTCATCAACAGATGTAATCGAAGGTAAGGACAATATGTTCCAGATGTGCTTTACAGATCCTAACCAGGGTGTTGCTTCTGCAAAATATATCTCAAGCCAGAACCTTGGCGATAAGATTGCTGTAATCTACAACAACTCAGATGCTTATTCAACAGGTATCTATCAGAAGTTCCAATCTGAAGCTGATAAGCTCGGTCTTAACATTGTATGCGTAAAGACGTTTACTGATGATTCAGCAAATGACTTCACCGCTCAGCTTAACGAGATTAAGGCAGCTGATGCTGACCTCGTATTCTTGCCGATATACTACACACCTGCATCACTTATTTTGGCTCAAGCTGACAAGATGCAGTATACTCCTAAGTTCTTCGGCGTTGATGGTATGGACGGTATCCTCACACTTGAGAACTTTGATGTATCATTGGCTGAGGGCGTAATGCTTCTCACACCGTTTACTGCTGATGCAACAGACGAAAGCACAAAGAAGTTTGTTGAAACATATAAGAGTAAGCACAATGAGGTTCCTAACCAATTCGCAGCAGACGGCTATGACTGTGTTATGGCTATCTATGAGGCTTGCAAAAAGCAGGGCATCACAGCTGATATGAAGGCTGATGAAATCGGCACAAAGCTTGTTGAATGCTTTACAAGCGAGGACTTCAAGATTGATGGTCTTACAGGTCTTGGTATGACTTGGGAAAAGACAGGTGAAGTTTCTAAGGAGCCTAAGGGTATGGTTATTAACAATGGTGCATACGTAGGTATGGACTAATATAAACCGAATTTAGTAAATTCTCACTCTATGCTATAAAAGGTTACGATGGCGTGCCGGTATTTAATATCGGCACGCTTACCGCTTATAAAAACGGTTTATGCTTTTCATTATTTTTCAGAAAAACTCTTGTGTGAGCAAGATTTTTTCTGAAAAATAAAACATAAAATCTTAAAAATGTTCAGGGGTGTAAATATGACTTTTCTATCTAATTTGATTAACGGAATAAGTCTTGGCAGCGTTTACGCTATTATTGCACTCGGATACACTATGGTTTACGGTATTGCAAAGATGCTTAACTTTGCACACGGTGATGTAATAATGGTTGGTGCATATATCTCTTTTTGTGCCACTACATATTTGAATTTACCGCCTGTTGTATCTGTTGTTCTCGCTATGATAGTATGTACGGTGCTTGGTGTGCTTATTGAGGGGCTTGCCTACAAACCGCTCAGAAAGGCAACGTCGCTTGCGGTTTTGATTACTGCAATAGGCGTCAGCTACTTCTTGCAGAATGTTGCTCTTTTAATATGGGGCAGTAATCCAAAGACATTCAGCTCTATAATCCGATTGGGTTCTGTGTCTTTGTTTGATAATAAATTAATTATAACGGCAGAGTCAATAGTCACAGTTTTAGCTTGTATCGTGATTATGATTGCACTTACAATGTTTACCAAAAAGAGTAAGATGGGTAAGGCTATGCGTGCTGTTTCGGAGGATAAGGATGCAGCGGAGCTTATGGGTATCAATGTAAATGTTACCATATCGGTCACATTTGCAATAGGCAGTGCTCTTGCGGCAATTGCAGGTGTTCTTTTGTGTTCGGCATACCCTGTTCTTCAGCCGACAACAGGCTCGATGCCGGGTATCAAGGCGTTTACGGCGGCAGTATTCGGCGGTATCGGCTCTATCCCGGGTGCTATGCTTGGCGGTATTTTGCTGGGTATAATCGAAATCTTCAGTAAGTCATATATTTCTACACAGCTGGCAGATGCTATTGTGTTCGCTGTGCTTATCATTGTATTGTTGGTTAAGCCTACGGGTATACTTGGTAAGAAGATTACAGAGAAGGTGTGAGGTGTACTATGAATAAATTAAAAAATTTAAATAAATTCACACTTACTAATATTCAGTCTTACGGCATTGTTCTGTTGGCATTTATAATTATATTTCCGCTTCAAAAGGCAGGGGTGCTCAGCAACCAAATAAGCGGATTGCTTGTTCCGACCTGTACCTATGTGGTAATGGCGATATCGCTTTCCCTGACAGTTGGATTTTTGGGTGAGCTGAGCCTTGGACACGCAGGTTTTATGAGCGTCGGTGCTTTCAGCGGTGTTGTATGTGCGGCGTGCTTGCAGAACAGTATTGCATCTGACCCGCTGAGATTATTGATAGCTATAATCGTTGGCGGTTTGTTTGCAGGTGTTGCAGGCTTGGTTATAGGTATTCCTGTTATCAGGCTCAGGGGCGACTACCTTGCAATTGTTACACTTGCCTTTGGTGAGATAATAAAAAATATTATGAACTGTCTTTACGTAGGCTTTGATAAAAATGGTATTCACTTCAGTATGACAAGTGCAGAGGCTCTCGGCCTTGTTGATGCAAAACCGATTTTAAACGGCCCTAACGGAGCACAGGCGATTACTAAGATTTCCACATTCACTTCGGGAATAATTCTGATTGTGGTTGCATTGTTCATTGTTTTGAATTTGGTAAACAGTAAGACGGGACGTGCTGTTACGGCTATCCGCGATAACAGAATAGCCGCAGAGTCTGTGGGTATCGGTGTTACTAAGTATAAGCTCACTGCATTTATCATCTCGGCAGTAATTGCAGGTATGGCAGGTGCCTTGTATGCAATGAACTTCTCAACAATCAAGCCTACAAAGTTTGATTTTAATACATCTATATTGATATTGGTGTTTGTTGTTCTCGGCGGAATGAAGAACATACCCGGGGTTATGATAGCGACAATTGTTTTGTACGCAATGCCCGAGCTTTTGAGAGGCTTTGCAAGTTACAGAATGTTGATATACGCAATAGTATTGATTTTGGTAATGCTTGCAACAAACAGCAGCGGTGCAAAGCAGTTCTTTGAAAAGATTGCGTCTAAGATTAAAAAAGGAGAAAATACTGACGTTCAAAATGGAGGTGTTTCTAATGGATAAGTCAAGAATGGTTCCTGTTCCAAGTAATGCGATTATGCCGGAACGTGATATTGACAAAACACCTATTCTCGAAACTCATCATCTGGGTATCGACTTCGGCGGTTTGACGGCTGTTGACGAGTTGTCGTTGACGGTTGGCAAAACGGAGATTGCAGGTCTTATCGGCCCTAACGGAGCGGGTAAAACAACTGTGTTCAATCTTTTGACAAATGTATATCAGCCAACAAGAGGTACGATTATGCTTGACGGAAAGTCAACGGCAAAAAAGACAACCGCACAGGTTAACAGAATGGGTATTGCGAGAACCTTTCAGAATATAAGATTGTTTAACAATATGACAGTTCTCGACAATATAAAGGTTGGACTTCATAATTCCATAAATCAGCCCCTTGGTGCTTCGATTACACGCCTGTTTGGATATAGGACATCTGAAAAGAAGTCAAGAGAAGAGGCACTTCAACTGTTGAGCTTTTTCGGTATGGAGAATATGGCAAATATGCAGGCAGGCTCTTTGCCGTACGGAGCACAAAGACGTCTTGAAATTGCAAGAGCCCTCGCAACTCACCCGGGCATAATTTTGCTTGATGAGCCTGCGGCAGGAATGAACCCTTCAGAAACTGCTGAGCTTATGGAAAATATCCGCAGAATAAGAGATGAATTTCAGATTGCGGTTATGCTTATCGAACACGATATGAGCCTTGTAATGAATATTTGTGAAGGCATTTGCGTTCTTGACCACGGCAAGGTAATTGCCAAAGGCTCGCCTGAGGAAATCAAGGCAAACCCTGCGGTAATAGAGGCTTACCTCGGCAAGAAGAAGGAGGCAAACTGATATGGCTGAGATTTTAAATATAGAAAATATAAATGTTTATTATGGTCAAATTCACGCACTTAAAGACGTTTCCCTTAAAGTCGACGAGGGTGAAATTGTTGCACTTATAGGTGCCAATGGTGCAGGAAAGACAACTACACTGCGTACTATATCGGGATTGCTCCGTTCAAAGACGGGAAGTATAAAACTTATGGGTAACGATATTTCTCATACAGAGGCACATAAGCTTGTGTCAAAGGGCGTTGCTCACGTTCCCGAGGGCAGACACGTATTTCTGCAAATGACAGTTCAGGAAAATCTTGAGATGGGTGCATATACAAATTCTGCTAATCTCAAAGAGGGAATAGCAGACGTATATGAGAGATTTCCCCGTCTTAAGCACAGAATGAACCAGATTGCAGGAACTCTGTCAGGCGGTGAACAGCAGATGCTCGCAATGGGCAGAGCGTTGATGAGTAAGCCGAAATTGATGATGCTTGACGAACCGTCGATGGGTCTTGCACCCATCCTTGTGCAACAGATATTTGATATTGTCAAAGAGCTGAACAAGGCAGGAACGACCATTTTATTGGTTGAGCAAAATGCGGAGATGGCACTCGAGATTGCGGACAGAGCTTACGTTTTGGAAACAGGAAAAATTAAATTGAGCGGAACGGGCAAAGAGCTTGCCCAAAGCGATGAAATAAAGAAAGCGTATCTTGGCGGTTAGGGTGATAGTATAAAACCGAACCGTGATTTTGAAAGGTAAATTTACGTTTTATCTGCGTTAAAATACTCGGCAATCCGTCGCCTATCAAAGACGACAAGCCGAAAGATGCCTAAATTAATTGTTTTTGGCAGGTTCGGATTTGTACTTTCACCCTAAGAAGTGGGCGACGTATGTCGCTCATTTCTTTGATAGGAGGAAAATATATGTCAGAGGAATTATATAACGGCAGACCCGAAAACACAGACGGCAGATTGGAAAA
>CADAVS010000030.1 GCA_902791425.1 uncultured Ruminococcus sp. | reverse complement strand
AGGTCACACCTGTTCCCATTCCGAACACAGTAGTTAAGCTTCTTAGCGCTGAAAATACTTGACGGGCGACCGTCCGGAAACATAAGTCGCCGCCGGAACCAAATAACTCTTGAACATTCAAGAGTTATTTTTTTTGTTTATTTATTGACTTTGAAGGATTTGGAAGTTATAATATATAAGTACATATATGCAAAGGAGAGATTATTTATGAAAATTAAAATTGCAATTGCCGGTTACGGTAATTTAGGTAAAGGCGTAGAAAGTGCCATTAATGACAACCCTGATACTGAACTATTCGGAGTATTTACAAGACGTAATCCTGATGATATTAAGACGTTAACAGGTGCTAAGATATTTAAAATTGATGAAATACAGAACTATAAAGATGACATTGATGTGGTAATACTTTGTGGCGGAAGTGCCACCGATTTGCCTGTTCAGACTCCTGAGCTTGCAAAGTATTTTAACGTGGTTGACAGCTTTGATACACACGCAAAAATACCTCAGCATTTTGAAAATGTCGATAAATCAGCTAAAGAAGCCAATAAGATTGCTATGATTTCTGTAGGCTGGGACCCGGGAATGTTCTCTCTTAACAGATTATACGCAAAAGCATTGCTGCCAAATGGCAAGGACTATACATTCTGGGGCAAGGGCGTAAGCCAGGGACATTCTGACGCTGTCAGAAGAATTGACGGCGTTTTGGATGCACGTCAGTATACTGTTCCTATCGAGGCTGCACTTGAAGCAGTAAGAAGCGGTGAAAATCCCGAACTGTCAACAAGAGAAAAGCATAAAAGAGTATGCTATGTTGTAGCTGAAGATGGTGCTGATAAGAGCAGAATTGAAAATGAAATCAAGACTATGCCTAACTATTTTGCAGATTATGACACAACTGTAAACTTTATAACAGCAGAGGAAATGGAAAGAGAACACAGCGGTTTGCCTCACGGCGGTTTTGTTATCAGAAGCGGTAATACAGGTATTGATAAGAGCAAAAAACATATTATTGAATATAGCTTAAAGTTGGACTCTAACCCTGAGTTTACTGCATCTGTTCTTGTTGCTTTTGCACGTGCTGCATATAAAATGAACAAGGAAGGCTTAAAGGGCTGCAAGACAGTGTTTGATGTTCCGCCTGCATATTTATTGCCTATTTCTGCTGAAGAAATAAGAAAAGAAATTCTTTAATTATTATATATCCTTATAGAGCATAAAAAGTCCGGTTCTCCGGACTTTTTGTTGTATTTACGCGAGAGTGACTAAACATAATTTCTTACAAGCGGGCGATTGGTGAATCGCCCCTACGGCTTGCAAATAAGACAGTGGCATATTGTCACCTGCAAGGCTTGGGAAAGATGTTGTGCGAAAATAATTCTACTTTTTATTTTATAAATCTTCTGTTCCGTAGAATATGGTTTCAAAATCAATATTTATATATTTTTATAAAAATTTTTCTTTTTGCTCCGATATCGTAGCATTTTTATTATAATATTATGATATAATTTGAGATATAGATAAATAAAATATCATTTTTACAAAATTAATTATTCATTATATTTTGTAGGGCAGGGGCTTGCTCCTGCCGAACTTGTGCGGTACGATGCCCCATTGTTTCGATAAATATAATAGAATGTAACTCCAATTATTTTGCTACAATTATACAAAAAACGGGGCGGTGAAATTTCACCGCCCCGTTTTATGAGCTTTATATTATTTTATGAGCTTTGAAATCACATCAATAAGATTGAACTTAACGATAACTCCTGCAAATACGATTGAAACCATACTCAAAAGCTTTATTAGTATGTTTACGGAAGGACCTGCAGTATCTTTGAACGGGTCACCGACTGTGTCGCCTACGACAGCGGCTTTGTGATTTTCAGAACCCTTACCGCCGAAGTTACCGCTTTCGATATACTTCTTGGCATTATCCCAAGCACCGCCAGAATTAGCCATCATAATAGCGATTGCAAAGCCGGAAATAAGAGCACCTGCCAACATACCAACAACACCGTTTACGCCTAAAACAAGACCAACAACGATAGGTGCGATAATACCGAGAGCCGCAGGAATAATCATTTCGTGGAGAGATGATTTTGTGCAAATATCAACGCAGGTTTCGTAGTCTGCTTCAGCAGTGCCCTGCATAAGACCTTTGATTTCTTTAAACTGACGGCGAACTTCAACAACTATCTTCTGTGCGGCACGGCCAACTGCCTGCATTGTAAATGCACTGAAGAGGAAGGGCAGCATAGCACCGATAAACAAACCAATCAATACAGCAGGACTTGTAAGCTGAAGGTCAAGCTTGCCACCCATTGCTGTAACCTTATCTGTATAAGAAACGATAAGAGCAAGTGCTGTAAGAGCGGCACTTCCGATAGCAAAGCCCTTGACTGTTGCGGCAGTGGTGTTACCGAGAGAGTCGAGAGCATCTGTTCTTTCGCGTACTTCGGGGTCAAGACCTGCCATTTCTGCGATGCCGCCTGCGTTATCGGCAACAGGACCATATGCGTCTGTTGCGAGGGTAATACCTAAAGTCGAGAGCATACCAACAGCAGAAATACCGATACCATAAAGACCTAAAGCAAAGCTTGAGGCACCGCCCGATACAAAGTAGCTGATGAGGATTGATACAGAAATTATTATTACGGGGATTGCTGTTGAGTTCATACCAAGAGCAAGACCGTCAATAATAATTGTTGCACTGCCTGTTTCTGATGAAGCAGAAAGCTTTCTCGTAGGTTTGTATGAGTCGGATGTATAGTATTCGGTAAAGAAACCGATTAAAACGCCTGAGAGCAGACCGGATATAACTGCCCAGAAAACGCCTGTGTGTTCAGGTAAGAACTTGAAGATAAGAAATGCAGAGGCAATTGCGGACAAAACAGAGCTGATGTATGTGCCTTTACGCAAGGATGCCAACAAATTCTTTTGTGTTGCACCCTCCTTTGTGCTGACAAAGAAAGTACCGATTATGGAAGAAACGATACCGAGAGCGGCAACCAACATTGGAATGATAACACCAACCATACCGAGCTGTGCAGCAGCTGCAAGAGCACCTGCTGAGATGATAGAGCCAACATATGATTCGTAAAGGTCAGCACCCATACCTGCAACGTCACCTACGTTGTCGCCTACGTTATCGGCAATAACAGCAGGGTTTCTCGGATCGTCCTCGGGGATGCCTGCCTCTACCTTACCAACCAGGTCAGCACCTACGTCAGCGGCTTTTGTAAAGATACCGCCGCCCACTCTTGCAAAAAGTGCCATAGAGCTTGCACCCATACCAAATGTGAGCATTGCACCTGTGATAGCACTTGGGTCGTTTCCGTAAAATGCTCTGAGGATTAAAAACCATACGCTAATATCAAGCAAACCAAGACCAACAACGGTCAAACCCATAACAGTTCCACTGGAAAATGCAATTTTCAAACCTTTGTTAAGGCTGTCTTTTGCACCATTTGCAGTTCTTGAGTTAGCATATGTTGCAATTTTCATACCCACAAAGCCTGAAAGTCCTGAGAAAAATCCACCTGACAGAAATGCAAAAGGAACAAACCAAGTGAGGTTGCCTGTTGCAGCCATTATAACAAGAATGACAAGCATAACGGCAAAGAACAGAGCCACTGTTTTATATTGGCGTTTTAAGTACGCCATAGCACCCTTGCGTATCTTTGCGGCAATGTTTGCCATCTCAGCTGTACCCTCTGACAAGCCTTTTACCCAAAAGAACTTGTAGATTGCAAAACCGAGTCCGAGCAGTGCAGCGATTAAAACAATAATCGGAGCAAGAGAAATGAGTTTTTCCATAATAAATCCTCCTATGAATTTAGTATTATTGTTGACCTCGGAAAAGTATCTTCCGATAATTTTTTTTAAAACAAATCCTACTATTACTATTATAAAATGATTAGATATCTATGTCAAGAAAAAATTGGCAGATAAAGCTTATTTTATTAAAAAGAAATATATATGTATAAAAAGATGTGTGATGGTAAAAATATAAGCAAAATAAAAAATATAATATGTATGGCGTATATGCCGTACGGAAAGGAGCAAAGAGAATGGATACACTTTCTTTAATATTGATTATAATCGGAGCATTAAATTGGGGGAGTATCGGCATATTCGGCTTTGATATAGTGGGTGCCTTATTCGGCGGTCAGCTCTCTGTATTCAGCAGAATTATTTTCACAATTGTAGGGCTTGGAGGCTTGTGGGCAATCAGCTTCTTTTTTAAGGAAAAAATTATGAATAAAAAAGAAGCATAATTTTTTTAAACGGATTAAAGCAAAAGGCTGCGGAAGGTTTTATGCGGTCTTTTGCTTTTTTTGCATAAAAAAATAAAAAATATATAGCAAAAAATAATAAATTTTCATAAAACCCTTGATTTTTTATAAAAGTTAGTTTAAAATTAGTTTGACTGTAATATAAATTTAATATACATTATTAGATTTATGGAGGTTTCTTAAATGAAACACAGTCAGAAAAAAATCTTTGGTTCAGGGACAGGCATTGCACAAACCATCGCAAAAGTTGCTGTTGTTGCGGTAGGTTCGATATTTTTGTGCAGCAGTATGACATATCGGAGTGCTGTTTCGGAAGTTGTTGAAAATGATACTGCTTCCAATATTTCCGAAATAGAGGCTTGTGCGACTGAAATTCCTGTGGAGAACAACGAAGGCGAGATATCCTTTCTAAATCCGGTTGAGGGTGTGCTTACTTCGGCATTCGGTGAAAGGTGGGGCAGGAAACATACCGGTATAGATATCGGTGCTGACCTGGGACACGATATAGTCGCCGCTGCTGATGGTGAAATTACCTTTGCAGGTGAGATGGGCGGATATGGGAATTATATTGTGATTGGGCATCAAAATGGGATGGAAACATCATATGCTCATTGCAGCCGTATTGCTGTCACTGTCGGTGATTATGTAAAGAAGGGACAAGTCATTGGATATGTGGGAAGTACGGGCAACAGTACGGGACCGCATCTTCATTTTGAGGTTAAAAAAGATGGTGAATTTTTAAACCCTGTTGACTACGTTGTGTACTAACTGAAGATAAATGAAGAAATTGAGGGGATAATATGGGAAAGAGAATACTTGTTGTAGATGATGAAAAAAGTATTGTTGATATTTTAAAATTAAATTTACAGAAAGAGGGATATACCGTTATCGAAGCATATGACGGAAATGAGGCACTTGAAAAGGCTCTGCCTGCAAATCCGGAGGACAACCCTGATTTGATATTGCTCGATGTTATGCTCCCGGAATTGAACGGCTTTGACGTTTGTAAAAAGGTCAGAGAGGTTTCGGCTGTGCCGATACTTATGATTACCGCTAAGGGAGATGAGCTTGACAAGGTCTTAGGTCTTGAACTCGGTGCGGATGATTACGTTACAAAACCCTTTAGTATGAGAGAGCTTTTGGCACGTGTCAAGGCTAATATGCGTCGTGTTGAGAGCGTTCCCGAGAAAGTCAACAATGAAGATGACATAATTAAGGTTGGATGCTTTAGACTTGACTGCAACAGGTATGAGCTTTATAAGGATGATAAGCTGATTGACTTGACTGTGAGAGAGTTTGAACTTATCAAGTTCTTATCAGCACAGCCAAACAAGATTTTTTCAAGAAAAAATTTGCTTGAATATGTTTGGGATTATGAGTATTATGGTGATGTGCGTACGGTTGATGTTACCGTAAGACGTGTCAGAGAGAAGATTGAGGATGACCCGTCACAGCCAAAGCACATTATGACCAAACGCGGTGTAGGTTACTATTTTGCTCTTTAAGTAATATGATAAATACTGCTGTTGTATGTAGCTTTACGCTCCATACAACAGCTTTTTAATTTTTGAAATCGGAGGTACATATGATAAATATTACTATTGCCGCAGTGGGACGAATAAAAGAAAAGTTTTATACGGAAGCTATTGGCGAATACTCAAAAAGGTTAAAGAGATACTGTAAGTTAAATATTGTTGAGGTAAAGGACGAGCCTACACCTGACAACCCCAGCGACAGAGAACGGGAGATAGTATTGAACGGTGAGGGCAAAAGGTTGTTGGAGAAAATACCCAAATCCGCATATGTTGTTGCACTGTGTATAGAGGGTAAGAATATGCCGTCTGAGAGGTTTGCGGAGTTTATTCAAAATAACGCCGCAGAGGGAAAAGGCGAGATAGTGTTTGTAATCGGCGGTTCTATGGGAATATGTGAGGAAATAAAAAAGCGTGCAGACTTTAAACTCAGTTTTTCGGAAATGACCTTTCCCCATCAGCTTATGCGTGTTATTTTGCTTGAGCAAATTTACAGAGCTTTTAACATTGCATCAGGCGGAAAATATCACAAATAGTTGTTTAAAAAACCTGAAATTATACTGCTTTAATCCTTAGAAAAGGCGAATAATCAGTCTTTTTTGAATATTTTATATAATTATATAGATTTTTTAAGGTATTAAATGGTACTTTTTATATAAAATGTACTTGACAAAAAATCGTATAAAGCAGTATAATTGCACTTGGAAGAATGCAAGGATGCAAAACGACGGGAAGCCGTAATGGGTGAACGTCGTTTTAATAATATATAAGAAAAATTTTAAAAAAACGCAGGAGGGGTTTTATATGCGTGCTGTTGTTACTGTTATCGGAGTAGACAAAACAGGTATAATCGCAAAGACAAGCGGTTTGCTTGCAAGCAATGATATCAACATTTTGGATATCACACAGACAATTTTACAGGATTTGTTCACTATGGTTATGCTGGTGGATATTGATAAAAGTAAGATTGGGTTTGGAGAGCTTTCAAAGCAGTTGGAGGAACTCGGCGTAGAACTCGGTGTAGAAATTCGTGTTCAGCACGAGGATATTTTTAAATCTATGCACAGAATATAAGAGGAGGACGTAAAGTATGATAAACATATCTACAAACGAGATTGTAGAAACAATTAAAATGATACGTGATGAACATCTCGATATCAGAACCATTACAATGGGAATTTCTCTTTTAGATTGTGCAGACGAGGACGCAAATCGTGCGTGCCAAAAGATATATGATAAGATTACAAGATATGCAAAGGACTTGGTTAAGACAGGCGAGATAATAAGCAACAGATACGGCATACCGATTATCAATAAGCGTATATCCGTTACGCCCATTGCACTTGTTGCGGCGGCGAGCAAAACGGATAACTATGTTCAGTTTGCTAAAACTCTTGACAGAGCGGCGGCTGAGACAGGTGTCAATTTTATCGGTGGATATTCCGCTCTTGTATACAAGGGTATGTCAAAGAGTGATGAATATTTGATAAATTCCATTCCTGAGGCGTTATGCTCCACCAATATGGTATGTTCATCAGTCGGTGTTGCTACGACTAAAGCAGGCATAAATATGGATGCCGTAAAGCGTATGGGTGAAGTGATTCGTGATACGGCTGAATTATCGGCAAATCAGGGCTCCCTTGGCTGTGCAAAGCTCGTTGTGTTTGCCAATCCCGTTGAAGATAATCCCTTTATGGCAGGTGCTTTTCACGGTGTAGGCGAAGGGGATTGCGTTATCAATGTTGGTATCAGCGGACCCGGTGTTGTTAAGAGTGCTCTTGAACAGGTTAAGGGTTGCGATTTCGGCGTTGTAGCCGAAGTTATCAAAAAGACTGCCTTCAAGATTACCCGTATGGGACAGCTTGTTGCACAAGAGGCTTCAAAAATGTTGAATGTTCCGTTTGGCATAGTTGACCTATCACTTGCACCGACACCTGAGGTTGGCGACAGCGTTGCGTATATTTTAGAGGAAATGGGTCTTGAAAAGTGCGGAACACACGGAACAACAGCGGCACTTGCTCTTTTAAATGATGCGGTAAAGAAGGGCGGAGTTATGGCATCGGGATATGTGGGCGGCTTATCCGGTGCGTTTATTCCCGTCAGCGAGGATGCAGGTATGATTGCGGCGGCTGAGTGCGGCGCTTTATGCCTTGACAAGCTTGAGGCAATGACCTGTGTATGCTCTGTTGGACTTGATATGATTGCTGTTCCCGGTGATACGCCTGCTGCTACCATTTCGGGAATTATAGCTGACGAAATGGCAATAGGTATGATTAATCAAAAGACTACTGCGGTCAGAGTTATTCCTGCGGTAGGCAAGGATGTCGGTGACAGTGTTGAGTTCGGAGGGCTTTTGGGCTCTGCTCCGATTATGCCTGTTCACAAATATTCAAGTGATGAATTTATAAGCAGAGGCGGTAGAATTCCCGCACCTATTCACAGCCTGAGAAATTAGTAAAAAAGTACTCTTATCAAACTTGCTCTGCGGATAAGAGGGATTACAAAATATATGCTGTGCGGAGCGGCAGAATGGAGATTTGTTATGGATATAATGAAAGCAATACTTGAGATTGAACAGAAAGCCCATGGCATAAAAGAATCTGCTGATGAGTTAAAAAAGCAACAGAATGATGCACTAAAGGCTGAGCTGGCGGCAAAGGAAAACGAATTCAAGAAGAAGCTTGAAGACAGACGCAACGGACTTGCAAGAGAAAGCTTTGCTTTGAGAAATGAAAAGATGGAGACTCTTGAAAAGGTCTATGCGGAGAAGCTGGAATTTCTTGAAAAAAGATGCTCTGACAATATGGATAAGTGGGTTGAACAAATAGTTGACGCTGTTATTAACGCTTAACATTTGCAGAGCGGGAGGTTTAGATTATGATTGGGCAGGTAATGAAGAACTCTGCACTATATGCCAAGGTTCATTCTATGTACGGCAAAATGCTGAGTGATAATGATTATAATATGATGATGAATATGACTTCTGTCCCTTCTATCGCAGAGTATTTGGCTGAAAATACTTCCTATAAAAGAATTATAGACAGAACGTCTGTGTCAAATATACACAGAACACAGCTTGAACAGATGCTCAGAGATAACCTTAAGGCAGATGCTGAAAGGCTGAGACCATATATAAACGATAACGCAAGAAAGTTTATGGGGATTATTGCCATTGAAGACGGCATTTCCAAACTAAAGGTATCTCTCAGATTAATTCATATAGGACATAATGAGAATTTGTCTGAGTATTTGAACAAAATTCCCCAGGTGAATACAAAGGAAATTTCAGGAATAAAAAGTGTGGATGATTTAATCTCGGCATTGAGTGCCACGCCGTATTATGAACCGCTTAAATTCTTTTTAGGAAAGCCTGAGGGACAAATCCCGTTTTATATGGAAATGGCTCTTGATAATTATTGGGCAAGGCTTGTGTACAAGTATGCAAAAAAATACTTAAGTTCCGACGAAGTAAAGATGGTCAACAAGATTTACGGAACGGAATTTGATTTAGAGAATTTATCTTTTTTGCTAAGGTGTAAAAAGAACTTTGATATGACTGACGATGAAATATATGCCAGCATAATACCTAAATATTATCGGCTAAAAGAGGCTGTCATATCACAGATAGTTAAGGCGGCTACCTACGGGGAGGCAATTCACATTATAAAGGAGCAAACTCCATACGGAAATGCCTTTTCGGAAGAGGACAGATTTATCGAAAGACGCCAGATTGAATATTTGGCAAAGATGAACAAGCATATGTTTAATTCTGCGGGATATACGTTACAATCACCTATATGTTATGTACATCTCAGAAGGATAGAAATAGATAATATTGTATCTATAATTGAGGGTATCAGGTATGGGTTAGAGCCTGATAAAATCTCGGGATATCTCATAGGCTATGGGAAAGGAGGAAGGCCGTAAATGATTTCTAAAATGAAATTTATAAACATTATAGGTCCTGATACTGCGTTTGAACGCATTGTGTCGGAATATATAATGGACAGTTCAATTGAGTTTGAAAATCCTATGGCGGCATTGAAATACACTAAAGGCTTTGCTCCCAATACAGAGGGCAACCCTGCCGAAGACATAATGAGAAGATTTATTGAAGTGTTTGACTACGCCAACATAGATTACAGCAATATAGAAAGATATAACGGCAATTTTACCAAGGATGAGCTTATGGACATAGTCGATAAGTTCGATACAAAAATTCATTCATTAAAGGGTAAGATAGAAACCCTGAAGGAGGAGATAGAACACTCCAAAAAAATGATAGAAACCCTTTCTTTTGTTGTAAATTCCGAAATTCATATGGACTCCTTAAATCAGTTGAAATATTTAAGGTACCGCTTTGGTAAGCTGCCTATATCGAGTTACGAAAAGCTTGATACGTATTTGAAAGACCTTCCGGCTTATTTTGTTGTTATGACAGCCGATAAGGACTTTGTATGGGGAGTGTATTTTGTAGACCCGGAAAATCACGAGAGGGTTGACAGAGTTTTTGCAACTTTATATTTCGAGCGTTTCTGGCTTGATGAGGAGGAGGGAACTCCTGCGGAAATCGTTGAGAAGCTGACAAAGGAAAACGAGGAAAAAACTCAGCTTATCAAAAGCCTTAAAGAACAGATTGATGCAACAATAAAAGTTCAAAAACAGGACTTGATAAAGGCGTTTGCGGATATTAAATATGATTATGAGTTATATAGCGTAAGAAAGTACACCACAAACAGCAGAAATTCCTTCTGTATAACAGGCTGGATTGCGGCTGATGAGGCGGACAAATTGATTAAAAAAGCGGAAAAGGACAACGAGTGTATGGTTATCGTTGATAATCCAAGTGCCGTAAGTCATATTACACCGCCGACTAAGCTTAAAAATCCAAAGATATTTAAGCCCTTTGAAGAATTTGTCAGAATGTATGGTGTGCCGAATTATAATGAGCTTGACCCGACAACATTTTTGGGAATTGTATACACCCTGTTGTTTGGAATAATGTTTGGTGACGTGGGACACGGCTTATGCTTGGCGGCAATCGGAGTCTTGATGATATTGATGAAAAAAGGCGGTTTTCTTGCAAAGCTCCTTGTACCTATCGGTATTTCCTCTGCCATATTTGGTTTTGTATACGGGTCGTTCTTTGGACTTGAGGGTGAGCACGCATTGATAAAGCCCTTGTGGTTTACACCCTTTGAAAACAGTTCAACAATGATGAACACCCTTATATATGCAGTTGCAATCGGTGTTGTACTAATTCTTTTGTGTATGGTGTTTAATATTATCAATGGTGTAAGACAGAAAAATTATCAAAAGGTTATCTTTTCGCAAAACGGAATTGCAGGAATGGTTTTCTATGTGCTTGTGATTTTCTGTGCACTCAGTATGGTAAGCGGAGCTAAACATCCGTTGTGGATAGCAGGAATATTCATTGCGATTTCGCTGATTATGATATTCTTGCAAGAACCTCTCGGAAAATTAGTCGCAAGGAAAAAGGATTGGATGCCGAAAGAAAAGGGCGGATTTTTTGTGGAAGCCTTTTTTGAAACTTTTGAGATACTGCTCAGCTTTGTTACAAATACAGTTTCGTTCCTTCGTGTGGGTGCCTTTGCATTGAACCACGCAGGTATGATGTCGGTTGTAGTAATGTTTATGTTTAAGCTGGGTACAGGTGGGTCGATAGCGATTACTGTTTTCGGTAATCTGTTGGTTATCGGGCTTGAAGGTCTTATCGTTGGTATTCAGGTGTTAAGGCTTGGATTTTATGAGATGTTCAGCAGATTTTATTCAGGTGACGGACGTGAGTTCAAACCCTTTAACAGTAAATAATTTAGTATAAAAAATCAACTCTTACCTATTTTTCCTGCGGATAAGAGAAATCTAAGAAAAATTATTGTCGGAGCAGGGCGGCAGATTGGAGTATGTTATGATTAAAGCAATAGTTATGTTCATTTTGGTTACATTGGCAATCGCAGTTCCGTTTATTGCAAAATACGGATTAAAGCTCAGCGGCAAGAGTATGAAAACCGCTATGGTTGTAAATGTATTTTCGTTTTTCACTTTGATGCTTGTGTTCGCAGCTTGTTTGGTTACAGGCTCCTACAATGCATTTGCGGCAACAGAGGGGGCTGTGGCATCATCTGCTGAGGGTATGAAGTTTTTGGGTGCGGCTCTTTCGACAGGTCTTGCCTGCGTAGGTGCAGGTATTGCCGTTTCTTCGTCTGCATCTGCTGCTCTCGGTGCAATTTCCGAGGACCCTCAGATAATGGGTAAGTCACTTATCTTCGTTGCTCTTGCTGAAGGTATTGCTCTCTACGGACTTATTATTTCGCTTTTGATTTTGTTCCAATAATCAGGGAACGCAGGTGAAATTACTATGAAGTTTTACTTATTAAGCGATAATATTGATACTCAGACGGGAATGCGTCTGGCAGGAATTGAGGGCGAGGTTGTTCACGAAAAAGAAGAATTTTGTGAGGCAATGGAGCGTGCTCTCTCTGATAAAGATATTGCTCTGTTGCTTGTGACCGAGAAGCTTGTCAATTTATGTCCAGAATATGTTGCCGAGAAAAAGGTTAGCAATCGTGTTCCTTTGATTGTTGAGTTGCCTGACAGACACGGTTCGCAGCGTCCCGATGATTATATTTTGGAATATGTAAAGGATGCCGTGGGCGTAAAACTTTAACATAATAATGGCGGAAAGGCGTGAGATTAATGGCAAACGATTCTCTCAGTAAATTTGCAAATGTTCTTTATACCGAAGCTTTGCAGGAAAAAGAAAAGGTTGCCCACAAGCTTGAGGAAGAGAAGAATGAAATTATAAAAAAGAAGGATATAGAGCTTAAGGATAAGTTTGAACGAGAGCTTAAAAAGTGTCGCTCTCAACTTGATTATGAGGTTAAAATCGCTCTGTCCAAAAGAGAAAATGAGTTGTCTAAGGTTTTAAGGCAAAACAGGCAGAAGGCAGCTTGTGAGGTGTTTGAAAAAGCGATGGAAAAATTAAAGAATTTTACCAAAACAGATGCTTATAAAGAATATCTCAAAAAAGAGTTTGCGGCAGTTGCAGATGAGTTTTTAAGCGGCGAAACTGTATGTACCGCAATTGACAGGGACTTTGATATAATCAAAGAGATTTCTCCGATAAAAAATATGAAATATATATCTGCCGATAATTCTGTAATCGGTGGGTTTACACTTAAAAATTCGGAGCTTGGAATATGTGCGGATTGCACTTTAAAAAGCAAACTCGCAGAGCAGGAAGGTCTGTTCTATAATATCAGCGGGCTTGTTATTGAATAAGAACGGAGGGATTTAAGGTGACTGATAGAAAGGCTTTTATTTATGGAATAAACGGACCTGTCGTAACCGTGAAAAACGCTCCGTGGCTTATGATGAAGGAAATGGTTTTTGTCGGTGACGAAAGGCTTATCGGCGAGGTTATTGCAATACACGGTGACTCGACCATAATACAGGTGTACGAGGAAACATCAGGTGTTAAAATCGGCGAGCCTGTTGAAACAACAGGTGCACCTATGTCGGTTACATTGGGACCCGGACTTATCGGCAATATATTCGACGGCATAGAGCGTCCTCTCCGTACCATAAAGGATATGTCAGGTGCGTTCATATCAAGAGGTTTAAGACCAGATGCTGTTGATATGGATAAAAAGTGGGAGGTAAAAATTACTGCCCAAAAAGGAGAAGAGGTTACGGCTTGTGCTGTAATAGGTGAGATACAGGAAACCTCCATAATCGTCAACAAGGTCATGCTGCCTCCTGATGTGTCGGGAACCATTGAGGAGATTGTTCCAAGCGGAAGCTACACTTGCAAAGATGTTATCTGTAAGGTAAAAACTGCTGATGGTGAAATAAAGGAAATAAAACTTGTTCAGGAGTGGCCAATCAGAACTCCGCGACCAAACCTTAAGCGTGAGCCTATATCGGTACCACTTGTAACGGGTCAGAGAGTAATTGACATACTCTTTCCGTTGGCAAAGGGCGGTACGGCGGCTATCCCGGGCGGTTTTGGTACAGGTAAGACTATGACGCAGCATCAGCTGGCAAAGTGGTCAGACGCTGACATAATAATATATATCGGCTGCGGTGAACGCGGAAACGAAATGACGCAGGTGTTAGAGGACTTTTCGGGACTTACCGACCCTAAGTCAGGACAGCCCCTTATGAACAGGACTCTGCTCATTGCCAATACATCAAATATGCCTGTTGCGGCACGTGAGGCATCTATTTATACAGGTATAACCCTTGCGGAATACTATCGCGATATGGGCTATCACGTTGCAATTATGGCGGACTCAACATCAAGATGGGCAGAGGCATTGCGTGAGATTTCCGGTCGTTTGGAGGAAATGCCTGCAGAGGAGGGCTTCCCCGCATATTTGCCGTCAAGGCTTTCTGAGTTCTATGAGAGGGCAGGATATGTAAAGACTCTTAACGGAAACGAGGGAAGTGTGACCCTTATCGGAGCGGTATCGCCTCAGGGCGGTGACTTCTCTGAGCCTGTAACACAGAATACAAAGAGATTTACAAGATGCTTCTGGGGTCTTGACAAGAGCCTTGCATACGCAAGACACTATCCCGCAATCAATTGGCTGACAAGCTACAGCGAATACACTGATGATTTGGCTCCGTGGTACAATGAAAACGTAAGCGAGGAGTTCCTCCCTGCGAGAAACGAAATCGTGCGTATATTGAGAGAGGAAAGCTCTCTTATGGATATAGTAAAGCTTATCGGTGCGGACGTATTGCCTGAGGACCAAAAGCTTGTGCTGGAGATTGCACGTGTAATCCGTATAGGAATACTTCAGCAAAACGCATATCATATGAATGATACCTATGTACCGCTTTCAAAGCAGTTTATGATGATAAAGGTTGTTCTATATCTTTACGAAAAGTGTCGCAAGCTTGTGGCGGAAGAGGCAATTCCCGTATCGCTCATACGTGAGAGCGGAATATTTGAAACTGTTATCAAGATTAAATATGATATAGAGAATGACAAGCTCGAAAAGTTTGATGACATTTTTGAGAAAATTGATGAGCTTGAATTTTAGGATTACGGCAGAAAGGTTGTGAATACAATGAGTATACAATATATGGGACTTCAGGATTTGAGCGGTTCGCTCGTTGTGCTTGAGGGTATCAAAGGTGCTTCCTTTGACGAAATTGCGGAAATTACTCTTGATTCGGGAGAGAAACGTACCGGCCGTATTATAGAGCTGAACGAAGAATTTGCGGTTGTTCAGGTGTTTGAGGGAACCCAAGGAATATCCCTTGAAAACACGGTAACAAAGCTTACGGGCAAGCCTTTAATGATGCCCCTGTCAAAGGAAATTCTGGGCAGAACATTTGATGGTATAGGCAGACCTATGGATGGTCTTGGACCTGTCTACTACGACAAAATGATGGATATAAACGGCAAGCCTATGAATCCTGTGGCACGTGAATATCCCCGTTCCTTTATTCAAACGGGTATTTCGGCGATAGACGGCTTGGCTACATTGATTAAGGGACAGAAGCTTCCTATATTTTCGGGAAACGGTATGCCCCACGATAACCTTGCTGTTCAGATTGCAACTCAGGCAAGGATTGCAGACGAAGAGGGACAGAACTTTGCTATCGTATTCGGTGCAATGGGTGTATCCCACGATGTTGCAAACTACTTTACTTCTATGTTCGAACAGACGGGTGCGTTAAACAGAAGTGTTATGTTTATTAACACCTCCTCAGACCCTGTTGTTGAAAGGACTTTGACACCGAGATGTGCCTTAACAGCGGCAGAGTATTTGGCGTTTGAGCATAATATGCACGTTCTTGTTATATTGACGGATATTACATCATACTGTGAGGCGTTGAGAGAGATTTCGTCATCAAAGCAGGAAATTCCGTCAAGAAAGGGATATCCGGGTTATCTGTACAGTGACCTTGCGTCATTGTATGAGAGAGCAGGTATGATTGAAAACAGTAGCGGTTCTGTAACACAGATACCGATTTTGACTATGCCGAATGATGATATAACACATCCTATCCCTGACCTTACGGGATATATTACAGAGGGACAGATTGTTCTTGACCGTGCGTTATCGCAAAAGAATATTTATCCGCCTGTGTCGGTATTGCCGTCACTTTCAAGATTGATGAAGGATGGTATAGGTGAAGAGTATACCACCGAGGACCACCCCGAAGTCAGCAATCAGTTGTTTTCTGCATATGCAAAGGTGCAGGAAACAAGGGCGTTGGCATCGGTTATCGGTGAAGATGAGCTTTCGGAAACAGATAAGCTGTATATGAAGTTCGGACAGGAATTTGAAAACAAGTTTGTAGGTCAGGGCAGGTCGGAAAACAGAAGTATTGTTCAGACAATGGATATTGCTTGGGACTTGCTTAGAATTCTTCCAAAGTCTGAGCTTGACAGAATATCGCCTGAGATGCTTGAAAAGAAGTATTAATTACAGTGCAAAGGGAGTGGTGACCTATGGCAATGGTTCCTACCAAGGGGAATTTGATTATTGCAAAAAACACATTGGCTCTTTCAAAAGTTGGCTATGCCCTGCTTGATAAAAAACGAAACATATTAATCAGAGAAATGATGAATTTGATTGATGAAGCAAAATCTCTGCAAAGTAAGATAGAAAGCACTTTTACAAATGCGTATTCGGCTTTAGAGCAGGCAAACATAGATGTCGGAATTGAAACTGTCGAAAAGATTGGCTATGCCATAGATGTAGATGACAGATTGGATATAAAATTCAGAAGTGTTATGGGTGTTGAGATACCTATTGTCATATTGCCTGACGAAAAGATGAAGCCTGAGTACGGAATGAAGAATACGGCGTCATCACTTGACGAGGCAGTAAGCTCTTTTGTCAAGGTTAAATATATGACAAAACAGCTTGCGCAGATTGAAACGTCAGTATTCAGATTGGCGGACAGCATAAAAAAGACACAAAAGAGAGCCAACGCCCTTAAAAACATAATGATTCCGAGATATGAAGAAGAAACAAAAAATATTCAAAATGCTCTTGACGAGAAGGAAAGAGAAGAATTTT
>CADAVS010000029.1 GCA_902791425.1 uncultured Ruminococcus sp. | reverse complement strand
AATCTATGGCTTTGATGCAATAAGGAAAGAGCTTTCCGCTAAATATACCTTTAAAAGCGACTCTGACTGCGAGATACTTCTTCCTATGTATAATGAGTATGGCACGGATATGTTTGGAAAGTTGGATGCGGAATATGCATTGATAATCTATGACGCAAAGACAGGCGAGTTTCTTGCCGCACGCGACCCTATTGGTATCAGACCTTTGTATTACGGCTATGATAAAGATGGTGTCATTGTTTTCGCCAGCGAGGCAAAAAACCTCATTGACATATGCGATAAAGTAATGCCCTTCCCCCCGGGTCATTATTACAAGGACGGAAAGTTTGTATGCTATCGTGATATGACAGTTGTTAAGGAAGTTTGCTATGACGATTTGGAAACAATATGCGATAAAATTCACACCAAACTTGTTGCGGGCATAGAAAAAAGACTTGTGGCAGATGCAAAGGTTGGTTATCTTCTCTCAGGCGGACTTGATTCTTCGTTGGTATGTGCAGTTGCCGCAAGAAAGAGCGACAAGCCTATCAGAACATTTGCAATTGGTATGAGCGAGGATGCCATTGACTTGAAGTACGCAAAGCAGGTTGCCGACTATATCGGCAGTGACCACACAGAGGTTATCATTACTAAGGATGACGTTTTAGAGGCTCTTGAAGATGTAATTCATCTGCTTGGCACATATGATATTACAACCATCCGCGCAAGTATGGGTATGTATCTCTTGTGTAAATACATACACGAGAACACAGACATTCGCGTTTTGTTGACAGGTGAGATTTCTGATGAATTGTTTGGTTATAAGTATACCGACTTTGCTCCCTCTGCAGAGGAATTTCAAAAGGAGTCGCAAAAGAGAGTCAGAGAGCTTCATATGTATGATGTTCTGCGTGCTGACAGATGCATATCCGTAAACTCTTTGGAGGCACGCGTACCTTTCGGTGACTTGGATTTTGTTGAATACGTAATGTCAATCGACCCCGAAAAGAAGCTGAACAAATACGGCAAGGGCAAATACTTGCTCCGTCACGCTTTTGAGGGTGACTATCTCCCACACGATATTTTGTATCGTGAAAAGGCGGCATTTTCGGACGCTGTGGGACATTCGATGGTGTGGCATCTTCAGGAATACGCCAAGAATTATTACACTGACAGCGAGTACGCTGAAAAAATACAGAAATACACACACGCAGTTCCCTTTACCAAGGAGTCACTATTATATCGTGAAATCTTTGAAAAGTATTATCCAAATCAAAGTGAAATGGTTGTTGACTTCTGGATGCCCAACAAGGCTTGGGAGGGCTGTGATGTTAATGACCCGTCGGCACGAGTTCTCTCAAACTATGGCGATAGCGGAAAATAAAAGAAAATTAACGTGAAAGTTCCTTTCACGCTATGCCTGCGGCGAAATTAATTGCCCGTGCGAAGCAAGCCCGGGAAACGCACGTGGGCGGAATGGAGATTATTATGATGAGTTTGAATTTTACCAAGATGCACGGATGTGGCAATGACTACGTCTATGTAAACGGTTTTGAATATAATATAGAAAATCCAAATGAGCTTGCGGTTACAGTATCTGACAGGCACTTTGGCATAGGGGCAGACGGTCTTATTATCGTCTGCCCATCAAGCGTTGCAGACGCAAAAATGCGTATGTTCAACGCAGACGGAAGTGAGGGCAAAATGTGCGGCAACGGAATACGTTGTGTGGCACGCTTTGTTCACGATAACAAAATCAGTTTGAACAACCCACTTAAGATTGAAACACTTTCGGGGATAAAAACAATTGATTTGCATTTTGACGGCGAGGAATGCAGTGCCTCGGTGGATATGGGTATCCCCGTTTACGAGCCTGCACTGATTCCCGTAATCGACAACGGAGATAAGCCGATTATCAATAAAAAAGTTTTTGTGGGCGGAGAGGACAGAACAATAACCTGTGTGAGTATGGGTAATCCTCACTGTGTAATCTTTGTTCCCGACGATTTTGATATTTGGAATTTTGATATTGAGGCAGTTGGCAAAAAAATTGAGAACGACAAAATATTCCCTGAAAAAGTCAATACGGAATTTATTAAAAAAATTGACGATACTCACCTTGAAATGCGTGTGTGGGAGAGAGGAAGCGGTGAAACCTTTGCCTGCGGAACAGGTGCTTGTGCTTCTGTTGCCGCCGCTTGTAAATGCGGGCTTTGTGAAATGGACACAGATGTCACCGTCACCTTGAGAGGCGGAGATTTGAAAATTAGCTATAGTGAAAACGGAATTACTATGACAGGCGGAGCTGTTACAGTATTTTCGGGAAGTATTAATATTTAATGGAGGAAGTTATGAAAATAAATAAAAATTATCTGAATTTAAAACCCTCATATCTGTTTAAAAATATTGCCGAACGCACAGAGAAGTACAGGAAAGAAAACCCTGATGCTGACATAATCCGTATGGGAATAGGTGATGTCACCCTTCCCCTTTGCAAATCGGCAGTTAGGGAGATGATTGCCGCATCGGAGGAAATGAGCGATATCAATTCTTTTCACGGATATCCCGAAAGCTTTGGCGAGGATTTTCTGCTTGATGCAATCAAGTATCACTACAGCAAGCATATAGGTGTAGAAGTTGATACCTCAGAGATAATAGTAACCTGCGGAGCCAAGGAGGATACCGCAAATATCTTAGATATATTTGATACGGATAACACAGTTCTTATTCCTGACCCCGTATATCCTGTCTACCTTGATACCAACATTATGGCAGGCAGAGAGGTAAAATTTATTTCCGCCAATGCAGAAAACGGATTTTTGCCAATGCCCACAGAGAAAGACAAGGCAGATATAATTTATATTTGTTCACCTAACAATCCTACGGGTGAGGTGTATTCTAAGGAACAGTTAAAGATTTGGGTTGACTTTGCACTTGCAAATAATTCCGTTATACTCTATGATGCCGCATATGAGATGTTCATATCGGACCCTGAACTGCCGAGAAGTATTTTTCAGGTAGAAGGTGCAAGAAAGTGTGCAATAGAGTTCTGCTCATTCTCAAAAACAGCAGGCTTTACAGGCGTGAGGTGCGGTTATACTGTTATTCCAAAAGAACTTGAAGCTGACGGAATGAAGCTTCTCGATATGTGGAAACGCAGACAGTCAACCAAGTTTAACGGCGTGTCTTACGTTGTTCAAAGAGCCGCTGCTGCCGTATTCTCTGATGAGGGATATAGTGAGATTTGCGAAAACATAAACTACTATCGAACAAATACAGAGAATATGATGCAAACCTTCGACAGCTTAGGCATTAAATACTACGGCGGTAAGCACAGTCCTTATATATGGCTCAAGTGTCCGTCAGATATGAAGAGTTGGGATTTCTTTGACTTTTTATTAAAGGAATGTAATATAGTCGGTACTCCGGGAGCCGGATTTGGCGAAAACGGCGAGGGCTACTTCCGTCTGTCAGGTTTTGGCAATATTGAGAGAACAAAGGAAGCATTAAAGAGAATAGAAGATAAGCTCAAAAAATAATTTGAAAGCGGTGAATACAATGGCTGATATTAAAGAGGAATGTGGTGTTTTTGGACTGTTTGCAGAAAATACAACAGACGTATCAAGCATAGTGTACCGAGGACTTTATGCACTTCAGCACAGAGGCCAGGAGTCCTGCGGCATAACCGTAAATGATGATGGAGTTTTTAGCACATACAAGGACTTAGGACTTGTATGTGATGTTTTTTCGGCAGATAAACTCAAGGCTTTGGGTAAGGGTAATATGGCAATAGGCCACGTCAGGTATGCGACAACAGGAACAAACGACAGAAATAACGCACAGCCCATAGTTGTAAACCACAGCAAGGGCAGAATGGCGTTGGCACATAACGGAAATTTGACAAATTCCTATGAGTTGAGATGCGAATTTGAAGAAAACGGCTCAATTTTTCACACAACCTCCGATACAGAGGTAATCTCATATACTGTTACACAAGAGAGAATAAGGTCAAAGAGTATAGAAGAAGCCGTATGCAAGACAATGTATCGCTTAAAGGGTGCTTACTCTCTGCTGGTTATGTCGCCTGCCAAAATGATTGCTGTCCGTGATAAGCACGGCTTTCACCCGTTATGCTACGGACAAATGCCTGACGGAACATATATAGTTGCCTCAGAGAGCTGTGCCTTGGACTCGGTAGGTGCGAAATTCATCAGAGATATTAAGCCGGGCGAAATTGTTATATTCAGCAAAGACGGAATAAAAAGCATAGAGGAGCATTGCAATACTGTACCTAAAAGCACTTGCGTTTTTGAATATATATACTTTGCACGCCCCGACTCCGTCATTGACGGAGTAAGTGTCCACAATGCGAGAGTAAAAGCCGGTGAATATTTGTATGAAGAACAACCCACCGATGCCGACGTTGTAATCGGTGTGCCTGATTCGGGACTTGATGCAGCAGTAGGATATTCAAAGAGGTCAGGTATTCCCTATGAAATAGGACTGATTAAAAATAAGTATATAGGCAGAACCTTTATCTCTCCGGGACAGGATAACCGCCTTAACCAAGTGCGGATAAAGCTTAATCCTCTGAAAAGTGTTGTGGATGGCAAGCGGATAGTTCTTATTGACGACTCGATTGTAAGGGGAACAACCTGTGCTCAAATAGTCAAGCTGTTGCGTGAGGCAGGTGCGGCAGAAATTCATATGCGTATCTCTGCTCCGCCGTTTTTGCATCCGTGTTATTACGGCACGGATATAGATTCGGAAGAAAATCTGATTTCATCACGTCATTCGGTAGAGGAAGTCGCTAAGATAGTCGGTGCCGACAGCTTGGTGTTCTTAAGTATAGAAAATACCAAAAAGCTTGCATTAACTCAAACAAATAATGGATTTTGCACCGCTTGCTTTGACGGCAAATATCCCACAGAAATACCTAAGTTTACTCAAAAGAGCAGATTTGAAAATAAAATAAGCGAAGGCTGATTATCTATTCGCAGGCTCCCTTGTGCAGAGGGGGCTTTTTTATTTTGTTGAAAATCGGAAATACACCAAATTCAAAATAATTTTTTCATTGCAGTTGAGATTTTCGGGACGATGTGGGCATCGTCCCCTACAAATGGGTTTCGGCAACTAAACAATAAAATGTTTTGAATTTGCAATATTTAAAAAAATTTTTAAAAAATTTTTTATTTTTTACAACAAAAAGACAATCTCGATTGTATTATAAGTGTAAAGACCTCAGAGAGAGGCATACTCTTACTGAAAATCACCTGCACCGTAAGAGAATTTTAAAATAAAACATATGTCGATGCAGGACGACGGAATGGAGAAAATATGAAAAAAATTATCAGTACTTTACTTATCGTATTTGTAATGGCAAGTATGGCAGTATGGGCAGAGGAGCCGGTTCTTATTTCGGCGCCCGAAGAAACTGTGGCAGCTCCGCAGATTGAAGCAAATGTACTTTGTTCAACAGGAAAGATTACCGAAGCAAATGATGGCTATATCCTTGTTGAAACAGCAGACGAGAACGTAATTCAGTTCAATTATGACGAGAACACATATGTAATTGACGCTGAAACTGTTACCCCTGTTGCTATTTCAGACAGAAAAAATGATGACGTTATTGTTTATCACAGCACAGCTATGACAAGAAGCTTGCCGCCTCAGTCATATGCATACTCAATCATTGCCAATGTTGAGAACGAAATGGGCAACCCTGTATATGCAGTAGTTGAAGATGTTGAGAAAACAGAGAATGGTCTTAGAATTACTACAAACGGCGGTTTTATCGTTGTAACTATTTCTAATGAAGCAGAGGTTGCACCTTACCGCACAAAGAACATTGTTACCCTTGAGGACATAACTGTAAACTCTAAGGTTTTAGTATGGTATGATATTCTTACAATGAGTATCCCTGCATATGCAAACACTGACAGAGTTGTAATCCTTGAAAGAGGTGCAGAGGAGGGCTTAACCGTAAACGGTGTTGCTATCACACTTCAGGATGATGAACAGCCATACGTTGAAAACGATGTTCAGATGTTGCCGCTCAGAACAGTTGCTGAAGCATTAGGCTGCACAGTTACCTGGAACGAGGAAGATGCAAGCGTAACAGTAGAAAAGGGCGACGTATCAAGCGTAGTTTATATTGACCAAGTAAATGATATTAACTTCAGAGCTATAACACGTTCTGCCAACGGCAAATACCACGCAGTATTAAACGGCAGTAAAACTTATATTGAAGAAAGCTTCTTTAATCAGTTTTAATCCTACTCCATTATAAAAAAAGATAAGTACCCATTTCCCCCGGGTACTTATCTTTTTTAATGCATTATTTAAGGATTTTTACAAGAACTTTTTTTACGGGAACACTCTCGTTCAGCTTCATTCCGGGTCTGTGGATGTCGTTTGGAAATAATATCACGAACTCTCCGGCTTTGAGGGGAACACGTAACGGATTCTTTGCATCAAAAAATTCTACATCCCTCTCTTTGTTATAATCAGAAGTTAAGGTGCTTTCCTCCCGCTGTTTCCATTCAATTACCTCAACACCCGATACAATGTACTGTATATCGAGATAATCTGTATGGCCCTCGTACTCGCCTTCAGTTTTGCTGTCATATTCCTGAACAACCGCAAAAACATCTGTTCCGTCAAGGTCATATCTGCCCACGGGTAGATTTTCCTTACAACATTTTTCTATAAAGTCAAAGCCTGTTTCTAAGCCTTTGTTTATGCTCAAATACTGATTTTTGTTTTTCAAATTGTCAATTATCATTTATATTTCTCCTCGTACTATATGTTTGCATACGCAAGAGCAATAGAACAGAAAAACGCTCAATGGCTGAGCAAAATTCTGTCATTGTCGAACTGCTTATTACTTTTGCTGTTATACATATTCAGCAGGTCAGAAAGGGACATATTTTCTCTTTCATCTCCCTTTATATCAAGTATAACATCGCCCGAATCCATCATAATCGTGCGTGTACCTGTTTTCAAGGCTGAATTAATGTTATGGGTAATCATCATTGTCGTCAAGTTGTTTTCGCTTATAACACTGTTTGTGATTTCCATTATTTTTTCAGAGGTTGCAGGGTCTAATGCCGCCGTATGCTCGTCAAGGAGTAACAGCTTGGGTGTTACGATTGTGCACATAAGCATAGTGACAACCTGACGCTGACCGCCTGACAAAAGACCGACCTTTGTCTTCATTCTGTCCTCAAGTCCCATACCGAAAGAGGCAAGTTTTTCACGAAAAAAGCTGCGTTCGCTTTTCTTAATAGCGGCGGATAGATTAAAGCTCTTTCTGCGTGAATATGCAAGTGCAATATTTTCCTCAATGGTGAGGTTAGGTGCCGTACCCTTCATAGGGTCCTGAAAAACTCTGCCGATTAGTTTTGAACGCTTGTAGTCAGGCACAGAGGTAATATCTGTGCTATTGAGTGTAATACTGCCGGCATCAGCGATAAATGTACCGCAAATGGCATTAAACAATGTAGACTTTCCTGCTCCGTTGGAGCCGATTATGGTTACAAACTCGCCTTTGTCCAGGTGAAGCGAAAGATTGTCGAGAGCCTTATGCTCATTAGGCGTGCCGGGGGCAAAGGTTTTTGAAAGATTTTTTATATCAAGCATTTTTCGCACCACCTTTTTTCATAATCGAAATACGCTCTTTTACAGCAGGGACAGCAAGTGCAAGAGCAACAATTATTGCAGACACTAACTTGGTTGAATATGACGGCAGAAAGTGAAATCCCGTAACAACCGTTATAATTCCTCTATAAATAATAGAGCCTAAAACCGCACTGATAATCCCCCAAACAAGACTGCGTTTGACAATAATAACCTCGCCTATAATAACAGATGCTAAACCTATAATAAGCATTCCTGCACCTGCACTTACATCTGCATTGCCTATGTACTGTGCATATACGCCTCCGCAGAGAGCAATGAGTCCGTTGGCAATTGCAAGGCCGAGAGTTTTGGCAAAGTCAGCGTTTATAGAGGAGGCTCTTACCATATCTTCATTATCTCCGACAGCACGGATAGAAAGACCTATTCCTGTTCTAAAGAACCAGATTACAACACCGCAGCAGAATATAGCAAAAACAGCACCGACAATAACCTTAACAACTTCTTTTTTAAACATTGGCAACAGCTTGTATGCGGCTCTGAATACTGTGTCACAGTCAAATACAGATATGTTTGGGTTTCCCCCCATAATCATAAGATTGATGGTGTATAGACTGCTCATAGTTATTATGCCGGCAAGAATAGGTGCAATTTTGAGCTTTGTTGAAAGAAAACCTGTGACGCACCCTGCCGCCATACCTGCGAGAGTTGCGGCGACAAGACCTAAATAGGGATGCCCTGCAACCGTCATAACCGCAGAAGTTACTAAACCAAGAGCGTAGCTTCCCTCGGCGGTTAAGTCGGGAACGTTTAAAATTCTGAACGATATGTATATTCCGATTGCGAGCATTCCGAGTATAAACCCAATTTGTAATGCTCCGAGAACCAAAGACATAGCTTTGTACCTCCAATAAATTATTCGTATTCTTTGTCTACCTTCAAGTCTGCAGGAATTTCAATACCGAGCTTGGATGCAGTTGTTTTGTTGATAGATGTTTCGTCAGCCTCAACAGGAATTGAAGGAATATCCTTTATATCTGTACCTGCAAAAAGCTGTTTTGCCATTTCGGCAGTTTTCGCACCAATGTTAAAGTCGCTTATAGCAACGGCACCGAGTGCACCTGTTGCAGGCATAACTGCTGAACTTCCGTATGTAGGAATTTTAGCTTCAGTTGCTTTGCCGGCAATTGTGCCCATATAGCTCTGTAAGCTTGAATCGTTAGGAACAAATATTATATCAACATTTTCTGCGATAAGTGCGTCAACTGCGGTAACAACATCTGTTGCAGGGTCAACAACATCCTTTTGAATGTAGCTTATTCCCTGTTCATCAAGATATTTCTTTACAGCGTTGCAAGTGCTGACAGCGTTTTTCTCAGCCGGATTGCACATCATACCAACCGTCGAATATCCGGGGGTAAGCGTGGAGGCAAGCTCCATAATCTTGTCGGCGGGGATAGGGTTTGACGTACCTGTTGAATTGTGGTCTATGGTATTCCAATCTGCAATAATTTTGTTGCCGATTGGGTCAGAAACGGCAATAAAGAGATTAGGAATATCGGTATCTGCTGATACAACTGCGGCTGTTGCAGGCGTTGCAACGGTTACAATCAAATCAACATTTGAAGATATTGCGTTTTGAACAAGTGTTGGCAACTGTGATTGGTCGCCGTTTGCGTTCATCAATGTAAAGCTATCGTCTGTGTAGCCGTCTGCCTTCATTGTTTCTACAAAGCCGTCACGCATTTGGTCAAAGGCGTCGTTGGAAACAAGCTGAATAACAGCTATTTTTTCATCTTTTGCAGATGGGGCATCACCTGACTGTGATTGAGTACATCCGCAGATTGACATTGCAAGCACAACAAGTGCCGCAAAAATTGAAAGTGGTTTTAAGTATTTCATAATAATCTCCTCCATATTTACATTATTTTTATATTATAGTTTTCAAGATAGTCAACAGCATCTAAAATCATATCTGTTGTCACCCTGTACGGCCAATGGCGTATATCCGACATATCGGGGATTTTATCCGCTATGTCCTCAAATTGCTTGCGTGATATGCCTATATCCGATATTCTTGTGGGTAGCTTTACGCTTTTGTTGAAGCGGTAAATCTTCTCAAACTCAGCTATGTTTTTATCAACAAGCAGCATCAGCAGTATTCCAAAGGCTACAACCTCGCCGTGTAAGTGATTTTTCTCGACTTCTTCTATGGAGGTGAGCGCATAGAACACAGCGTGTGCAAGTCCGCTGTTGTAATCGGGGGTTAAGTCTTTGGTCAGCATTATTGACACTATACCCGTTGTTACGCAAATGGCAAGCACAACTTGCGAAAACTCATATGTCACCTTGTTGTTTGATATTGCCTCCATTGCTGGTTTGCCGTATTGCAGTATAGGGTCAACACACATCTTAGATGCCGCAACACCAAATGCCGTAAAATGCTCACATACTTCACCTCTGGCAGAGGCTGTTGCCTCGTAGTATTTGGCGTAGGTATCTCCCATACCCGCCCATAGATATTTTGCAGGACTTTGGGCAATTATTTCAGTATTTATAAATGAATGTACGGGCGGTTTTGAGAAAAAGTGAGGCTTAATAAATATCCCCTCATCCGTATACATAATCGAAACACTTGTGCAACAGGAACAGTTAGACGCAATGGTAGGAAAAGCAAAGACGGGCTTGCCCAACATATCGGCAATAAGCTTTGCTGTGTCGGTTGCTTTGCCGCCGCCTACGGCAAAAATCATATCAGCTTTTTTTACTGAACTTAGCTGAGCAACGGCTTCAGCATTGTTATAGCTGCACTCTCCGCCGTACCACACATAATCACATATTGATATGGGGCTGTCGTTTAATGCTGCGTCAAGAGCATCTTTCGCCGCCGCCATTGCCTTATGGCCGCCTATAACTACGGCTGTCTTTCCGTACAGACTGCATATTTCGGCTATATTGTCATACACGTTGCTGCCGATAGAATAATTAGGCATAAACATTGAATAATTATCCATATTAATCTCCATTCCGTATCAATATCGCATACTTAATGTCATAACATTCATTGTAACATATAAATGGAAGTTTTGTCAAACAAAATTGCGGTTATACAGTATATGTAAAAGAGATGTTTTATATTTCAATATAGTTGTCATATTTCATATCAAGCTTTGCCGAGTACAGATGCGAGGTGTCAGAATAGCAAAGACACTTCGGTGCCGTAAATCCGATTTCGTGAGTCCATTCCTCAATATTGCAATCAAGACCTAAATTGCGGCAGGCAGGCTCCGCAGTCTGTCTTGCCCTACCCATTGGTGAGGAAAATATCATATCAATTTTGCTGTCCGCAATCCTTTTGCCAACAGCCTCAGCCTGCAATATTCTACGCTCTGTAAGGGTATCGGTGGTGTAATCGGGTTCGCCGTGGCGAATTATATATAAAAGCATACTTTTATCCTCCTGCAATTTTTTGTTTATATTAGGGCTATATCAAAAAGCAATCCTGCCCAAAACATTTATTTTTGGTCGGAGATAATCTCACCCTAAGCCACCTTCGACCATTTTGGTAAATGTGCGGTACGAGTTTTGACTCTACTTTGCCCAATGACTTGATAACCAATATTATCGGTCTTTCGGAGCAATTCCGTAGCTTTTTCTGTAATTGTTTGGAGAAACGCCCACCTGCTTACGGAACAGTCTGCTAAAATACAGGGGATTGTCATATCCTACCTCCTGAGCTATTTGTGCTATCGTATAGCTTGTTGTTTCAAGAAGCATTTGTGCATTTGAAATTCTGAGGGATATGATATATTGCAGCGGTGTCTGACCTGTCACTTGCTTGAAGCAGCGGATGAACCAGCATACGCTTATATTACATTCACTTGCATAATCGTCTATACTTATTTCTTTATTAAAATTTTCTCTGAAGTGATACATCGCATACGTAATTTCCTTTTCGGTTGTATCGGCAAATTTTGTTTTCATTTCAAGACTGCGGTTGACAAGTATAAGAATATTCCGCAGCAAAAGTGTAAGCATTTCATCATTTTTCGGTCTACAGGTTTGCAACTCTCTAATCATCTGTCCGAACAGCCATTGATAGTCCGGCGAGGTACCGCTGTGTATTATCCCTGTCTCCTTTGGTATATTATAATGGTCAAGTATTCTCTGAACGTGGGAGCCGGTGAAATGAACCCAATAAACAGTGGTTTTTTCTTTGTTGTAATATCTGTAATGCTGTGGTACGTTGGGATAATAAATGACCATATTTCCGGCAGATACAATATGTTCCTTTCCGTTTATAAAAAAATGTGCTTTACCGGAATCTATATATATAATCTGATAGTCGGCCCGCCCCCTGTCACGTTTTGTCTGAAAAACATCTCGCGATTTCATTTTATATTTGCCGCAGCTGGTTATTTTAAGCGGTATTGTGTCGTCAACAATTTCGGGAATTTGGTTGTTAAGATAGGCTGAATTAACATACATAAACTTACCCTCCTGTCGTACGGTATCTGCCAAGCATTTTTAATTGACTGATATTTATCTGTCTTTATTATATCCGTCATAAGGCACAAAGTCAATATAAATTGTATTATTTTGTGCATATAATCAATCAATTTGTGTATTTTTTTTGTCTTTTTGCCTGTGATATACTGTAATCAAGAAGACGGAAAAGTCAGCCTGTAAACCGCGTATACATTATATTTATATACTGACACTTACTATTTATTGCTTTAAATATGCGGTAACTCTTGTTATGACATCAGTACCATTCTGTCTATGATATAATACAATTTATAAAATCATTTGTATGGTAAAAATGTAAGGAGGTTTACAATGAACAAGAAGAAACTCAGTTTTATATCAAAGCTCAGCTTTGGTATAGGCGCATTCGGAAAAGACGCTGTTTATGCAATTGTCGGAACATATCTTATGATGTATCTGACCGACTATCGTGGTGTTGCACCGGCATTTGTGGGCGGACTGTTTATGGTGGCAAGAATATGGGACGCATTTAATGACCCGTTTATGGGGATGATTGTTGACAACACAAAGAGTAAATGGGGCAAATTCAGACCTTGGATTTTAATAGGTACAATTATGAACGCAATCGTTCTCATCCTTCTTTTTGCCAACAATTCTCTTGAGGGCAAGGGCTATCTTGTGTGGTGTTCCGTATTCTATATCCTTTGGGGTATGACATACACAATTATGGATATACCATATTGGTCAATGGTTCCCGCACTTACCGACGACGAAGACGAACGTAGTCAGATTTCGGCAATCCCCCGAATTTTTGCAAGCTTCGCATGGCTTATTATTAACTCGTTCGGACTTGGGCTTGTTGCCTACTTCGGTGGAAGTAATGATGTAAAGGGCTTTTCAATCCTGGCAACAATTATAGCGGTATTCTTTATTTTCGCATCACTCGTAACCTGTTTGTTCTGTAAGGAACGCATCGTGGTTCCCAAGGCAGAAAAGACAAATGTTAAGGGTATGATTAATGTTCTTTTCAAAAACGATCAGGTTAAAATAGTCCTCGGTATAGCACTGTTTTTCAATATAGCATATCAGCTTTCGAACAGCTTTGCACTTTATTATTTTAAATATGTCGCAGAGCGTACCTATGCAGTTGAAGGAAACGGTATGTTGTATCCGGTGTACGCCGGTGTTGCAGGAATTGCTCAGATGGTATCTATGGCAATTCTGCCGTTTCTCTCAAAGAAAATAGGCAAGAAGATATCCTTCTTTATGGCAAGCTTTTGTCCCGTAATAGGCTTTGCTCTGTTATGGATATTGGGATATGTTGCACCAAAATCCATTATCGGTGTCGGTACTTGCAGTGCGATAGTCAATGTCGGTATAGGATTTATGCTGGTGTTTATTACCGTATTCCTATCCGAGGTTGTTGACTACGGCGAATATAAACTCGGCACAAGAAACGAAAGCATCCTTTTCTCTATGCAGACCTTTGTGGTTAAATTTGCAGGTGCATTCAGCGGCTTCCTCAGCGGTATCGGACTCACTGCAATCGGTTATGTTGCCAATGCGGAGCAAACCCCTATGGCTGAAAACGGTATGAGAATAATTATGTTTCTTATTCCGGCAATACTTTCGGCACTATGCTTCCTGTTCTACATAAAGGGATATAAGCTCACACCTAAATTCTATACGGAAATATGCGACACTCTTGAAAAAAGAAGACAAGAGGCGGCATCTGAATAATAAAAACAACGGAGCACCCGGTATCTGCCCGGTGCTCCTCCTATATACAGAACTTATTTTATGGATACAGTTCGAGATTAAGTATTTTATTTTTAAGCAAGATATACAAAAGCTTTTAGATTATTCCCTGGGTATAAGAGCTTTTAAATTTGTATTTGTCGGCACAGGGCGGCAGAACGGAGGTTAATATGTTATTAGGAGTTGATTATTATCCCGAACAGTGGGACGCATCCCTGCTGGACTCAGATTTAAATACTATAGTTGAGCTTGGATGTAATGTTATTCGCATAGCTGAATTTTCGTGGCATCTTATGGAAAAAAGGGAAGGTGAATTTGATTTTTCATTTTTTGACAAAGTGATTGCAAAGGCAAAGGAAAAAGGACTCAAAGTGATTATGGGTACGCCCACCGCAACCATTCCCGCATGGCTTGCCGCAAAGCATCCGGACATTATTTCGGAATTTGAAGACGGCAGAAAAAGAACTTTCGGAGGCAGGCATATTTATTGCTTCAACAGCAAGAAAATGTATGAATATTCAGAAAAAATAATAAGAGAACTCGTTTCCCATTACAAAGACGAGGAGGCAGTTGTTGCGTGGCAGATAGACAACGAATTTGGACACGAGGGCAGTGACGTTTGCTTCTGTCAAAACTGTCAGACGGCGTTCCGTGAATTTCTCCGCGACAAATTCGGCGGCGATACAGATAAGCTTAACGACACATACGGAACAACCTTTTGGTCACAGGAATACAACGATTTTGATGAAATTCCGATACCAACGGAAACAATAACAACCCATAACCCTGCACTCAGACAGGATTGGGAGAGATTCAGAAGCAAGAGTATTATTGATTTTGCTGAATTTCAAGTACGGATTATAAAAGAGCTTGTCCCCAACACAGTAGTTATACACGATTTTCCGGGCGGTGGACTCAGCAAGCATGTTGATTACTCAAAGCTTGCCGCTCTCCTTGACCGCACCGCATATAACAATTATCCTGTTTGGGGCGGTCAAAAGGAACCGCTTGCACCTCACGAAACAGCCTTTGCTCTCGATTACATAAGAGGGCTTAGGGGTGAAAATTTCTGGATAACAGAAGCAATAATGGGTGCACAGGGACACGATGTAACAGGATTCCTGCCACGTCCCAATCAGGCAAAAATGTGGTCATATCAAAGTATGGCACACGGTTGCGAGTCACTAATGTACTTCAGATACAGAGGTGCATCCAAGGGCGCAGAGCAGTTCTGCTACGGAATAATTGATGCAGATAATGTAAAACGCAGAAAATTCTATGAGGTGCAAAGCTTTTTTAACGATATATCAAATTATAAAAACGCCCTTGCTTCACCGATAAAAAATCAGGTTGCAATTATGTATGACTACGATTCCCTTGCATCATTCAGGATACAATCGCAGAGTATACTTTTGGACTGCCAAAATGAAATGGTGAAATTCTATAAGGCTTTCTACGATAAAAATGTAGGTGTTGATATAATCCCCGAAGACAGAGATCTTGACGGATATAAGGTCGTTATCGTTCCGCAAATGATAATTACCAAGCCCGAAACAGAGAAAAAGCTCAAAGCATTTGCCGAAGCAGGAGGCACCGTTGTAATGACGTACAGATGTGCCGTTAAGGATAGTGACAATAATGTTCCGTTCGGAAAAACAATACCTGTTAATTATAACGAACAGACGGGCATAATTGTTGTTGAAACGGAAAGCCTTCAAGAATATGACGCATTCACGCTCGTTGGCTGCGGAGCATTTAAAGGATGCAGCGGAAGCGGCGGAATTTTCCGTGATATGATTGAGGTGAAGGATGCGGAGGTTCTTTTCAGTTACGGAGATGAATTTTACAGAGATTTTGCCGCCGTAACGAGAAAAAGAAACGGAAAAGGCTGTACATATTATCTTGGATGCGGTATGGAGGACAGGATTACCGAAAAAATAATGGACACAATAATGCAGGAAAACGAAATCGAAACGCTGTCCTCTCCCGATGGAGTTGAGATTATTTACAGAGGAGCAGGTGCTGACAAAATCCGAATGTTAATCAACCACAACGCATATAAAACGGAAATATCAGGCATAGAGCTTGCACCGTTTGAATGCAAAATAGAACACGTTTGATTTTCTTAACATCAATTATATGGAGCCTGCGGAAAAACTGAGAAACAGCCGAAGCGGTTAGGGTGAAAATACAAAACAGAAAAAGATAATTTGATAGTATGAAAATCGTGTAAAAAGTGTTCCTGCAGATGTGATTATTTCTGTAGGAACACTTTATTGTATTAAATTTAATACAATCTGATATGCGATGAATTATATTCAAGAAAGAACATTATTTTCTAAATACAAACAAATACTCGTGTGCAATTAACAAAAAATTATATTTTACACTATTTGTTTTCCAATACCCCGTTGCTCTGCAATTATGTTGTTCTTTTATAATTAATTCCTTAAGTTTAAATCCTGTTTTTTGAAAAATATTCATCACATCAAAAGACATAGGAATCATACAACCTTTTTGTCGCGTATCTCCCATAAGAACAGCACAAAACTTATCCTTTTTCAAAATACGATAGCTTTCTGCTGCAACTTTTTCCATTTCTTTGAGAAAGGACTTAACTTTTAACTGTGACAAATCGCCCTCAATGCCATCGCTATATTTGATAATATCCGCATATGGTGGATGCGTGCATATTAGGTCTATGCTTTCTTCGGGAATAAAGTCAAGATTTCTCGCATCCCCTTTTTTGATATACACTTTTCCTTTTGCCGGTTCATACTCAAATCTTGTCTTTTCTCTGCACTGTTCAAGAGCAGCATCATTTATATCCACGCCGATCACATCTCTGTTTAAGAGTTTTGATTCGACAAGGGTTGTTCCACCGCCGGCAAATTGATCAAGAATTAAATCCCCCTCTTGTGAGTATCTGAGTATAATATTTCTTGGTATATATGGTGACCAATTACCACGCCATTTCGCATCGTGCGTTGCCCAATCACCGCGGTGTGGAAATGACCAATGAGTAGTCATTTCAAGTTCAAAATCCTCCGGCTCCCATTTTGTAATTTTCTTTGTCATTAT
>CADAVS010000028.1 GCA_902791425.1 uncultured Ruminococcus sp. | reverse complement strand
AATCGGTGGAGGGCTCGCAGATGCTGAAAGTTCTCACCGGTGCAAAACGCTTTTTAATTAAGTATAAAAATTACTTTTTGGGCGGACTTGCCGTCATTGTACTGCTGATCATCGTCTTTATTGCCGTAACCGTGCGCTTAAATTCCAAAAAGAAAAAATACGGCCGCGTGCGCCATTATAAGCGGTTTTGATGAAGAAGGCTTTAAAATAGCAAAATCTCAAAAAGGTATATGATACGCGGACATAGCGATTGGCATACTTTAAAGAGCAAAGGAATAATGTTTGGTATCCTGGAAAAGTGATCAAATCTTTCGAAGCAAAAGAATAAACGCAAAAAGGCATTGCCGACTGCAAAAGTCAGCAATGCCTTTTGCATTGTTAGACTAATGAAAATATTATGTCGCCTACCATCATTGAGTGTCTATAAGACAGCTTTGGGTATGATATACATATTTCCTGTTTGTTCAAGTTGTAAATTACAGTTGTAATTTACACAAATGTAGTTTATAATATAGAATAAAGAGGAAATATATTAAAACAATATAAATACAAATATAAATTGATGTATTGACAAACAAAATACATTTGTAGTATAATAGTGAACAGAAAGGCGAATAAGTATGGACAAAAAACTTATAATCACTCCAAAAAAATACAGGGGCGAGACTATGGTTGTATCATCACGACTTACAAATGAACTGGTTGAGGAATTGGACAAAATTGCGGAGCGGACCGGACGCACAAGAAATGAGATCATTCAAATGTGCCTGGAGTTTGCCGTGGATAACTTAGAAGTCAGGGAGGATGACCGTTAATGGCAAACATTGCAAGCATTATTAAATACGAGGGAGACAATTCCACGTTTATATGGAAACACCCTTGCGAGGATTTCAACAGCTTAACACAGTTGATTGTTCATGAAAGCCAGGAGGCTATTTTCTTCATGAACGGTCAGGCACTCGATCTGTTCGGGCCGGGGCGCTATACACTTGAAACGCAGAACATTCCTCTGATCGGAAAAGCACTGAACCGTGCAACAGGCGATAAAACGCCGTTTCATTGTGAGGTTTATTTTATAAATAAAACTGAGCAGATGTCAATCAAATGGGGCACCGATTCGAGAGTGCAATATATTGAACCGAGCTACGGCTTTCCTATTTCCATTGGCGCGTCGGGCGAAATGTCGCTGCGCGCCGAAAACAGCCGAAAGCTGCTTTTAAAGCTGGTTGGAACAGAGAGCCTTTTAAGCCAGCAAAAGCTGGTCGGCTTTTTTCGCGCGTTTTTAATGACAAGAGTGAAAACCTACATAGCGCAGATCATGAAAGCAAATGCGATCAGCATCTTTGAGATCGACGAAAACCTTACAACATTCTCTGAAAATATACAGAAGCTTTTAATACCCGATTTTGCGGATTACGGCTTAAGCCTTGAAAGATTTTTCGTAACAACGGTTGTGAAACCCGACGGCGAACGGCAGTATGAAAAATTCAAGGAATTACATTTCCGCCAATATGCCGATATTGCCGAGGCAAAGCTCCGCCAGCAGACGGAAATTATAAACGCCGAGACCGAAGCACAAAAAACGGTGATCGATTCTAAAGCACAGGCGACCAAACGTCAGCAGGAGGGCTATACCTACGCACAGGAGCGTGGCTTTGATGTGGCACAGGATGTTGCGAAGAACGAAGCGGTCGGGCAGTTTACCAACATGGGCGTGGGGCTTGGCACGATGGCAGGCGTCGGCGGTGCGGTTGGCGGTGTTGTCGGCAGCGCGGTAAGCAATGCCGTAAATGCAGCGAATATCTCCGAACAGACACCTCAGCCCGCGGATGACATGGATGCCTTTAAGACAAAGGTTGAAAAGCTCGCTGTAATGAAAAACGCCGGACTGATAACCGAAGAAGAATTCAATAATTTTAAAACAGCATTATTAAACAGTATTCTATAACGAGTGTGAGCAATAAATGAAACAATTTGTATGTGAAATGTGCGGCGGTAAGGATTTAATTAAAGATGGCGGCGTGTTTGTATGCCAATCCTGCGGGTGCAAATATTCCTCTGAAGAAGCAAAGAAGATGTTGGTAGGAAACGTTGAAATTAAAGGCACTGTGGATATTACAGGTGCCGTGAAAATTGATCGTTCCGAAGAAATTGAAAATCTTCTTTTCAGAGCAAAACAGTTTTTGAACCAAGGCGACGCAACAAAGGCGAGGCTGTATTTTAATAAGGTATTAGATATCGACGCAAAAAACAGCGATGCGCTCGATAGCTTAAATATCATCGATAGGAATTTAGTTAATAGCTTACTTACCAAGGCAAAACAGTTTTATAATCAGGGTGACATTACAAACGCGGAGCTTTATTTTAACAAAGCGTTAGACATAGATGCTAATAATCATGATGCCATTAACGGGCTGAATTTAATTGATAAATACATAATTGAACCCAATTTAACAATTTCACGATTAGGGTCCAGAAAGCCGGGAGAATGCAGAACAATTGTGATCATAAACAAAGCAAAGCAAAAAGAATTAGATTTGGATCATTTAGCTTGCATAAGGCTTCCTGTTGGTAATCATGTAATATTCTTCAAGCGGTCTGCACTAAAAAGCAAAACGATATGCGTCACCATCAACAGCCGCAGTGATAAGTTTTCTTTAGCTTTTGAACCAAAAGCCTTTAGCATCAACACAACATTGGTAAAAACAAATTGAGAGAGGGATTCGTTTGAAAAAGAGTTTTAAGCTTTATATCATATGCTGGGCAATCATGCTTGCGCTTTTTAACGCAGTTTGCTTTATTACACCGAACGAGGCGGCGGGGCTGAGCAAGTTTGGCGGTGCGTTCTTTGTTGGATATATTTTTATCACCGTTGCCTTTGTAGGCCAGCTTGTTTGTGCATACATAGCGTTCAAAGCGGAAGATCTCGAAAAGCTTTTTTACAATCTTCCACTGATCACCGTAAGCTATTCGGGACTTATTTTAACGCTGCTCCTCGGCGGTGCGGCTATGGTGATTCCGAATCTGCCAAACTGGGTGGGCGCCGTTGCCTGCCTCTTTATACTTGGGCTTTATGCCGTTGCGGTGATCAAGGCGATCGCGGCGGCAAAGGCGGTTGCATCTGTCGATAAAAAGATCAGCCGTCAAACCGGGTTTATTAAGAATCTTACACTTGCGGCGGATCACCTTGTTTCACATGCACAAAGCGAGGAAGTGCAGCGCGCGTGCAAAAAGGTTTTGGAGGCGGTGCGATATTCAGACCCGATGAGCAGTATCCGTCTTCAGGAAATTGAAGAAAGAATTACCACCGAAATGCAGCAGCTGCGGGAAACGGTTGAAAATAATGATGCCGAAATTGCATCTACAGTTGCAGAAGAGCTGATTGCTTTGCTGGAAGACAGAAACAGGCAGTGCAAAGCTTTTAAGTAGATCATTCGGATCTTTTCGGTAGACAAAACAATCGGGGTACAATGGTTTTTCGGCGAAACAGCGTAACCATATAGGTTTTATTGCTCTCCAATCAGAATACGCCGGTATTCTGAGGATCGCCGCCGCGCCGTTAGAAGGCATTGTTTGCCGAAGCTCTTCGACCTGAAACAAGAAGATTTTTTCGTTTTGAAAGTCGAAGAACGCAGCAATACTGTAGTATTACAAGTGATGAGACAAACAAAACGGGGAAATATTCTGTTTCAGGAATCGTTGTACCTTGATTGTTTTGTCTAAGCAAACCGGTATGCGTATGATATTTCATGCCGGCAATACGAATACTTTATAGATGTATATTAAAATAAAGAGGGTTAGTTATGACCGTATTTAAGTGCAAAATGTGCGGCGGCACAATAGAATTCAACCAAGGCGATACGGTGGGTGTGTGCGATTATTGCGGCACCAAACAAACATTACCGCGCCTGGATAATGACAAAAAGGCCAATCTTTATGACCGCGCCAATCATTTTCGCCGAAGCAACGATTTTGACAAGGCCATGGGGATCTATGAGCAGATCCTAAGCGAGGACAATTCCGATGCCGAGGCATATTGGTCGCTGGTTTTGTGCCGCTACGGCATTGAATATGTTGAGGACCCACAAACACATAAACGCGTGCCCACGGTAAACCGCGCACAGTTCACATCAATTTATGCCGACGAGGACTATAAATCTGCACTGCAATATGCCGACGGCGATCAAAAAGAGCTTTATGAGCAGGAAGCCAAAGAAATTGATGAAATTCAAAAGGGTATTTTAACTATTTCGTCAAAGGAAAAGCCGTTTGACATTTTCATCTGCTACAAGGAAACCAACAAAGACGGACGGAGAACACAGGACAGCGTGCTTGCAAATGACCTTTATCATCAGCTCACGCAAGAGGGCTTTAAGGTGTTCTTTTCAAGGATCACACTCGAAGATAAGCTCGGCACAGCGTATGAACCTTATATATTTGCAGCGCTGAACAGCGCAAAGGTCATGGTGGTGCTCGGCACAAAGCCGGAATATTTTAATGCCGTTTGGGTAAAAAACGAGTGGAGCAGATATTTGGCGCTCGTAAAGCAATCGGGCGGTAAAAAGCTGCTGATACCCGCCTACCGCGATATGGACCCCTACGACCTGCCGGAAGAATTCTCACATCTGCAGGCACAGGATATGAGTAAGCTCGGCTTTATGCAGGATCTGATCCGCGGAATTAAAAAGATCATTGCACCGGCGTCACAAAAAGCAGCGGTAAAAGAAACGGTTGTGGTCAATACAAATAATGCAAGCACTGCGCCGCTGTTGAAGCGCGTTTCTATGTTCCTTGAGGATCGAAACTGGCAGGAGGCCGATGAGTATTGCGAAAAGGTGCTCGACCTTGAGCCGGAAAATGCCCGGGCATATTTGGGCAAGCTTATGGCGCAGCTGATGGTTGAAAAGCCGGAACAGCTTGCAGACTGCGAAAAATCATTTGAGGACAACGGTAACTGTCAAAAGGTGATGCGCTTTGGCAGTGATGAGCTTCGTGCCACATTAAAAGGATATATTAAGCATATAAATGAACGCAACGAAACCGCACGGTTGACCGGTATATACAATAAGGCTTTAAACGACATGAGCTCCGCCGATTCCGAGGAGGCCTATAAATGCATTGCGGAGCAATTGGAGGGTATATCCGGGTTTGAGGATGCAGCCGACCTTGCTGAGGAATGTTTGGAGAGAGCGGAAGCGTGCCGCAAAGATGCAGTTTATAAAGATGCTATGGATATGCTTGACGATAACGAGACCTTTTTTCGTGCAGAAACAAGAATCAGGGTTATTAGAAAATCTATCGAAAAGCTTGAATCTATTCCTGGGTGGAGAGATGCTGATAGGCAGATTGCTGCCTGCCAAAGAAAGATTGAAGAAATAGAGGAAATGAAGGCAAAAGCGGCTGAGTCGGAGAAAAAACGTATCATAACTGCAAAGAAACGCCGAAAGATTATTGCAATCGGAACGTCCGGATTATGCGTTTGTATCGCTTTGGTTATTATATTGATAACTGTGATCATTCCGAATCATAAATACCGCACTGCAATATCACTGATAAATGACGGGAAAGCAGTGGAAGCCTATAATAGCTTTATTGCGCTGAACGGCTATAAAGACAGTGCCGAAAAATCCGAACAAATACTTATGCAGCATAAAGATAGGATACTTAAAGCTATTAAGGTTGGAGACATCGTATGGTACGGCAACTATGAGCAGGACAACGATACTTCAAACGGCAAAGAAGCTATCGCGTGGCAGGTCCTTGCCAGGGAAAACAATAGGCTGCTGTTGATCAGCACTAAGGCGTTGGACTGCCAGCCATATAACACCTCTAATACGGAGGTGACATGGGAAAGCTGCTCTCTTCGTAAATGGCTGAACAAAATGTTTTTTAAAAACGCATTCGGCGCGAAGGAGCAGGCAAAAATCCCAAAAACCAAGGTATCTGCTGATGAAAAACCGAGATATAGCACAGATTCCGGCAAAACCACAACAGATAAAGTGTTTCTTTTGAGTATTGCAGAAGCCGAAAAATATTTTTCATCTGATGAGGCAAGACAGTGCGAGCCGACAAAATATGCAGTAGCCGAAGGGGTACATCCTAATGAAGATAGTGGCAACTGCTGGTGGTGGTTGCGTGCTTCGGGTGATTGGGACTATAATTATGCATCACTAATTCTTTATACTGGTTCGATAACTCGTAATGGGGGGTTACCAGTCACCAATAAGCAAGGTGTCCGCCCGGTAATATGGGTCGACCTGAACAAATAAGAACAAGCTTAAAAATTTAAAACAAACTTGATAATGCGGCGGCATGTAATTTCGTAAAGCGCTTTGCAAGGGGTGTTCAAACGCGCTCTGCGTTGTTTGCACACATCGACTAAAATCTTCAGTGCTAAAGAAAACCTCCGCTTTATCATTTTTGTTTGTAAGGCGAAAAGCCCGTACCGATGAGGCCATCGGTACGGGCTTTTAAAATACGGTTTGTGCTTCGTCCGAGCCGCCGGAAATCGTCTGTAACCCCGAAACCATCGGAATTTCAGAATAATGGTACTCTTACGAAGTTTTATCAAAGTGTTATCAAAACGGGTGGGCGAAGTCCGAAAACCCTTGATATTACTGGGCTTTAGGCTTTCGGGGATTATTCCCACTCGACGAGGACTAAACAATTCTGTTTATGTATTTTTGCTTTTCGTTAGTCTCTCTGTTTTGATTTTATGATGTATCTGTATTATCCTGTGCCAAAATGCCCTTGTTATCATTTTGTTATCGAGGTTGATAACAAGAATAATTTCACCGTGGATAATAAGGAAGTGGTATGTGTGTATTATAGCGCACTTGACCTCAAATTGCAATATGTTTTTCAAAATTTACACGCAAGATTGACAAAAAGCGTGCAAACCTCTTGCGATTTAGGAAACAATCTATTATAATATAAACACGCATAATGAGAATACTGCATGCAGAAAGTTGGTGGCAGTTTGAGTAAGCACGATATCGTAAACGAAGTATTTAATACAGTCGGTGAAGTTGCAAAGAAATCTGATTTCATTTCTGCCGGACTGAAAGAACAAGATATTTATACACTTTTTAAGCAGGGATATATTGAACGTGTCAGGTATGGTTATTATAAACTGTCTGTTGGGGATGAACTCAAAGAAGAAGTTCTCCTTTCCAAATTGATGACACAAGGCATCGTTTGTGTTGAATCGGCGCTGCTTTATTACGGTTACAGCGATTTTGCGCCCCGTGAGTGGACGATTACCGTTCCCCGTTCCTATTCCAGAACCGTAAAAGCCATACAGGAAAAAGTACCGGTAAAGGCGTATTATGTTCAGAACGATATGTACCACCTCGGTGAAACAACAGGTACTTTTAACGGTGTCACACTTCCCGTATATGACCGTGAACGCACTATCTGTGACTGTTTCAAATACCGTACGAAGCTGGATAATGAGATATTTAATAAAGCAATCAACGCCTATGTATCAGACGAAAAGAAAAACCTTGCCACCCTTTCCAAATATGCAAAGGAAATGGGCGTTTATAAAAAAATGATGAATGTAATGGAGGTACTGCTTAATGGCTGATATTGCTGCATCCGTGCTTGCACGACTGAAAAATAAGGCTCAGATAAGCGGAAGAAGTTATCAGCTTTGTCTGCAGCTCTTTTGCCAGGAGGAATTTCTGCGCCGTTTGGAAAAATCCAAATATGCAGAAAATCTTGTGCTGAAAGGCGGATTGTTTATCTATTCACTTACCGACTTTGACAGCCGAGTAACAGTTGATGTGGATTTTTTGCTCCGCCAAATGCCAAATACACCGGAGCAGTTAAAAACCGTGTTGGAGGAAATTATTGCAACTCCTACCGGAAACGACTTTATCACTTTTGAGATTAAAGATGTTGCTCCTATTGCTGTTGCCAAAAAGTATGCAGGAATCGGTGCATCGGTGGTCGCTCGCATTAAAAATACCAAAACACCGTTCAGTATTGATTTCGGTGTGGGGGATGTCATCGTACCGAAACAGGAAAAGCGAAAAATCCCGACACAGCTTTCCGACTTTGACGCCCCGACAGTAAATACATACTCCCTTGAAACAACCATTGCCGAGAAGATTGACGCTATTCTTAGTCTAATGGAATTTTCAAGCCGAATGAAGGATTACTACGATATTTACTATCTTGCCAATAAATTTGATTTTGACGGTACAACGCTGACAAAAGCACTGAAAAAGACCTTTGAAAACCGTGGACATAGCTTTACCGTTGAACAATTTGAGCAGGTAATGGGCTTTGACAGAGACGGCGCAATGCAAAAGAAATGGAAAGCATTTGTCCGAAAAATTGATACAAAAACCGATGATTACGGTACTGTGCTGAAAACAATAAAAGAGTTTCTTACAGAACCGTTTATAGCAGCGGTCAAAAGCGAAGCATTTACTGAAAAATGGTCTGCCGCCAATGGCGAGTGGATGTAATAGGAGGATGATAAAATGGAGTGTAAAGACATTTTGAATTTAATAGCTATAGTTGTAATTCCTATAGTCGCTGTCGTGATTGGACAACATTTGCAAAATAGAGCAGAAATAAGAAAAGATAGAATGCACATCTTCAAAGTGCTTATGACTTCACGAATATATGGTTGGACACAAGAAAGCGTACATTGCCTTAATATTATTGATATTGTATTTGCAGACGACAAAAAAGTTCGTGATGCTTGGAAAGATTTATATGACAAGTACTGTGTGGAAAACCCCGATGAAACACAAATTAAGAAAATTCAAAACGCACAATATAAATTATTGGAAACAATGGCAAATTCTCTTGGATATAAAGATAAAGTTACTTGGGAAACAATCCAAAATCCATATATTCCAAAAGGAATGTTGCAACAAATAAATGAACGAAATCAATCTCAGCAGGCATACAATAACCTTTTGTTAAATATGCAACATATGATACCTAAAAATAATAGGGCGGAGGAAAACAATGAGCACTAATATATCAAAACAAAAACGAGAGGACTTGCTGAATAAAATTAAAGAAATCCGCAATTATATAGCAGCTTCTCCGCAGGATGAGAACACAGGTAATCTGCTTTCTTATCTTTCCGATCTTGAAAAAGATGTAAACGGTAAAAAATACGGTCTTGTATTTGAGGAACACCGAGAGGAGATTGACGAGGTGCTGGATACCCATACACCGGTATTAACTGAGAGCAAAGACCTTTTCATCGACAACGGAGGACAGATGAATTTTCTCATTGAGGGTGACAACCTTGCTTCGCTGAAATTGCTGGAAAAGACACACAAGGGCAAAATTGACCTTATCTACATAGATCCACCGTATAATACTCAAAATGCCGATTTTATGTATGATGATACTTTTGTTGCGGCAGATGATTTGTATAGGCACAGTAAATGGCTGTCTTTTATGAAAAAGCGATTGCTACTTTGTCGCAAACTGTTGGCAAGTAGAGGTTTTATTTTTATAAGCATTGATGACAATGAAGCCCCACACTTAAAGGCTCTTTGTGATGAAATCTTTGGCGAAGATAACTACGAAAAAACCGATTATATTCAAGTGCGTTACCCCGATAAAACACTGAAATCTGATATGCGTTACCATAAGGAAATTGAGCAAGTGTTAGTGTATAGAAAGTCCTTTATGGCAAAACCGTATCTAAAACCACAAGAATACGACTATGACAAATTTATATATTCTATCAATGAATTATCTGCAGGCAAAGAGATTGAGTTAGGCGGAAAGAAAGTGATTGTCTTTGAACAAGGCGAATACGAAATAGTACAACACGATACGGGTTTCAAAGACGGTCTTAAAGAAATATGGGCAACAGGAACTATTCTCAATGGTAATTCATCGGGTAGATTTTTCCGTGATTATCTTGACGGTAGAAAAGATATTGATGGATTGGGTATTCTATATAAGGTTTACGGTATTGGTGATGACCAATACCCATATCGATATTTTACCGGTCCTAAAAAAGCAAATGCAACAAAAGGAAAGTATTATCAAGGTGTTCCTTACGAAAAGATGGCGGAGGGTGCTACAAAAGTAACTCCTATCCCTAATTTCTATGATATGGCAGGAGATTTTGGCAACATCAGACACGAGGGCGGTGTTCCTTTTAATAGCGGAAAAAAGCCTGTCAAACTGATAAATATGTACCTTGATTACTTTGCAGAGAAAGATATTACTGTTCTTGACTTCTTCGCAGGTTCGGGTAGTACAGGACACGCTGTATTACAACGCAATAGCCTTGATAATGGAACACGTAAATTTATTCTCTGTACTAATAACGAAAGTGATATTTGTAGGGATATTACATATAACCGTATCAAAAATGTTTTAACAAAAAATTGTGGAAGCCTAAAATATTATAAGGTTGATTATATCCCCGTAAGCGAGCGTATGTATTACGAATATGCGGACGATCTCTTAAAGCATATCCGTGAACTTGTCGAGCTTGAAAACGGCGTTAACTTCACAAACAACGCAGAAATAGCTATCGTTCTTACAGAAGAAGAACTTGATAACTTTATTTCTCAACTTGAAAACAACACCAAATGTCGGAAACTATATTTAGGGCACGATATTCTGATAGATGCACAGCAAGCACAAGTTTTGAGGGATAGGAAGATTACGGCAAATATCATTCCTGACTACTATTACAAAGAATTGGAGGGCTAAAAATGGATATTACCCTTGCGAATTTTCAGCTAAAAGCAATCGCTGATTTAACCGCTGCAATGAAAAAGCCAAATAGGGATATAATTCTCAAAAGCTGCACAGGTAGCGGAAAAACCATTATACTCACTCACTTTATGGACGAGTATTTCAAAAGCAATCATAAGAAGGTATTTATTTGGCTTACTCCCGGCAAAGGTAACCTTGAGGAACAAAGCAAAGAAAAAATGGATCGATATATCCACGGAAGTCAAACTAAACTGTTATCCGATATTATGACTTCCGGTTTTGAAGAGAATGATGCCTGCTTTATTAACTGGGAAAAACTGACCAAGAAAGGCAATAATGCTTTAAAGGATAGTGAACGCACTAATTTTGTAGAGCATATACGAAATGCACTTGATGATGGTTTAACCTTTAAAATCATCGTCGATGAATCTCATCAAAACGATACGATAAAGGCGGATGATATTATTGAGCTTTTTCATTCAGACAAGATAATCCGCTGCTCTGCTACGCCTAAAAACTATAAAAATGCTATTTTGATTGATATTCCCGAAGAAGATGTTATAGCGGAAGGCCTAATAAAAAAGCTGCTTATCATCAACGAAAATTTTGAGCAGCATATCAGCGTTGATGATCAAATTACATATCTGCTTGATAAGGCGATTGTCAAGCAGAGAGAATTGCACTCAGAATATCTGAACCGAAAAGCGGATATCAATCCTCTAATAATTGTGCAAATTCCAAATAAATCCGATGCTTTACTTGACAGAGTAGAAGAATACTTTGAAAGTAAAGGAATCACCTATGAAAACAACACCCTTGCCGTATGGCTTTCTGACAAGAAACAAAATCTCGAAGATATCGAAGAACCAAATGCAGAACCTATCGCAGTCATCATAAAACAGGCTGTAGCTACTGGCTGGGATTGCCCAAGAGCGCAAATACTGGTAAAGCTTCGCGATAATATGAGTGAGGTGTTTGAAATTCAGACTATCGGACGAATTCGCCGTATGCCTGAAGCCAAGCACTATGAGAGCGATTTGCTTGACAGTTGCTATTTATATACTTTGGACGAAAAATTCACAGAAAGTGTAAAGCTGAGCTTAGGCAAAGGGGCGCTTGATGCATATAAGATGTTTTTGAAACCGGAGTATCGTTCCTTTACACTTATCAGCGAATATAAAACTGATGTCCCATATCCTCGTGACGCAAAACTATCTCTTAAAGTAATACACAATTATTTTGAAAAGAAATATCATATCACAAGCGATACTGCTAAGAACAAAACGCTGTTGGAAGCACATGGCTATTCCTTTTCTGAAGACATCATCGACTATACGAAGTCGGGTTCTGTAAGCACTTTATCAAAAGAAAATATATCCGGATTGAATGATATTTCAATACATGAGCCATTAAACACACATAAGCATGGCAAGGAATATCATCATTGTGTTGCAGAGATAGGCTATAAAGTAAATTTGGATTACAACAGTACGAATACCATTATGCGTAAATTGTTCCTTAACGGATTGCGCTGTGATTCAAAAATTCTAAAAATTGAAACAAGGGAGCTATATTCCTTTATAATCAATAATGAGCATTTGTTGGTTGAGGATGTTCGTGACGCTATGGCTGATGAATCCCTGCAGTTAACTTTTGCAATTCCCAAAATAACGGAAAAACCAATCGGATTTCCGTTAGAAATGATTTTCACCTATGACGGAACTGCAAAGTCACAGATGGAATTTTCAAAGAATGTATATAAGGGATATCTTTCTTCCGCTGAAAAGCGTTCTTTGCCCGAAAAGCTTTTTGAACGCTATTGTGAGAACAGCAAAAATATTCAGTGGTTTTACAAGAACGGAGATAAGGGCATTGAATATTTCTCTATCGTTTATACGGATAACTTTGGAAAGCAAAAATCATTTTATCCTGATTATATCATAGGGACAACTGACGGTAAGGTTTGGATAATAGAGACGAAAGGCGGATTTACTAAGTCTGGCGATAGTGAAGACATCGATAAGTACACTGCCAAAAAATTCGGAGTGTTAAAAACTTATACCGACAAATATAAGCTGCTCGGCGGCATTGTTCGACAGGATAAGCAAAGTAGTGAACTTTGCATTTGTACAGAAACCTATTCTGACGATATTAAAAGTGACAGTTGGAAACTTCTATCCGAGGTATTGTAAGGGAGGAAAGATAAACAATGAGTGTTCAAGAACCTAAGAAAAATGTTCCGATTTACTTTTATTATCTTACAATTTCAAAGCAAAAGGATAGTAACGATTCTTCCATTTACGATATACAACAAATAGTGGATTCGTTTTCAAAATTACTATCGTATATTACAGCAAAGAATCTGACCGATAGGAAAAAGGATATCACAAGTTCTGAAAAGGTTGTATGGCTTGATTCATTTGAAGATTTGAAAAATGGAAACTACAATATTATTTTTAAATCCGCAAAATACAATCATGTCCGAAATGAGATTGATACCGAAACGATGACTGAACTGGGTACTCGCAAGCGTCAGCAAGACGGCGATGAGGAAAAGACACATTTGTGCATTCGTCTCGCAAAAGGACAATGCCGCTTTCTTGCGGTACACGAAAGTAATCATTATGGTATCTCTATAAATTGTATTATCGACTACCTTAATACACAATTTGTAACTTATAATGAGGATACCGATGATAAGTATCACTATACTTTATCACATGAGATTATGCCAGGAGATGACTTCTTATCTTCATTAAAAAGTGCACGAACAACCTCGGCTCTAAAGTTGACTGTCAGCAAGGAAGATATAAAAGACGACTTTATGCAATTTGCAGATCGCAATGATATTGATGACGAAGTAGAAATTTGGCTTAAGCGTCCTAAAGGTGCTAAAAAATTTCCAGATAACCTAATCAAAGCATATTATGATGATTTACAAAGTAATAATAGAATAAAAAAGATTTCCGTAAAAGGAACAAATGCTTCTGGTCAATTTGAGATTGATACCGATCTTATGAAAATGAAGCATTATTTGTCGGTCGCAGCTGAAGCCGTAACCAACGAGGTTAACAGCTTGGATTTCTTTAGGAAAGCGCAAGAATTCATAGAAGAAACGAGGAATAAGAAATGAAAAATATAATTTTTGTTCCAATAAAAGATTACTTTATTTCAAGGAAAAAGGTCTTTATTAAATTCCTCGTGCCAATGCTGATTGCTTTGACCGCATTGTTATTAGCCGTGTTTTTCAATATAGGCAATTCAGAAAAAATTTTATTGACTTTTTCTGGATTTATAAATACGCAGATAAATATTGTAGCAATTTTAATTTCTTTTTCTGTAGCGATTATTACAATTTTAGTATCTGCGGACAATAAGAATATACAATGCTTAAAAGAAACCGAGTCAAACAAAAAGCAATATAAGCCGGTCAATGGAAAGCAATTATCCCTATTTCAGATTTTACTTTCTAATATAGCTTACAATGTTATCGTTGAGATTATATATTTAGTAGGACTTATAGCGATTTCTCTTATGCAAAATCTTTTACCGATTGTATCATTAAAATTCATTACAGCTATTTGTATCTTCATTATCTTACATGTATTGTTCGTGTTACTTGAATCAGTAGCTCAAATGTATCTAACTTTTTGGGCAAACAAAAAATAACCAATGAAGGCAAGGAGTGGCATTCTCCCTGCCTTCATTTCCATTAGGTGTAAATTAAATCAGTGTTCACAACCTCGGTGGCTCTGCTACGAATGTTATTCATCCGAGCAACCCACTCCATTTGATTGTCCGCCTTAAGTTGTTCGGTCACACCCTCACGCTCTGCCATCTGTTTCACCAGCCGAGAAAACATTTCTTCCGCCTGTTTGTCAATATCAGCAAGGTAACTGTTTAACTTGCCGCTGGTCAGCAGATTGGCATATAGCACCCTTCGATTTTGCTTGAGGTGTCGCAAATGTCGCTGTCCCCATATGCCGATTGGCTGTTGTTCCTCAGCGGGTAATGCAAGGTCAGGCAGATAATAATCTCCCTGCAAGGTGTAACGGATCCCCGTTTTTTCGTCTGTAAAATGCTGTTTCATTGTGTTGTCCTACCTTTCATCTTTATTATTTCTAAAGCGTTTTTCACGCTGTTTAGACTGTTTTTCCAACTTTGCTCTACCAAGCAAGTCATAAATTTGTTTATGACCAAATACTTTGCGGAGAAGTTTGTAATCCCTGTTTTCCGCACGAAGATTTTCATTTTCTTGTGATAATTTTTCATTAACCTTTGCCAGCTTTTCGTTTTCACGATATAGGTTTCCGTTTGTGATGTTCAACCTGTGGTAACTGTCCAAAGCCTTGAAATATCGTGCAAATAAGGTGCTGATTAGTGACTTAAATCGGGCTATAAGCGGCTCAACAAACTTTGCCTTATAAGTTCTCGCCGACATCATTGCAGGTGGTTCAGGCAATTGATATTCAGGCTCATTCATTATGCTTTCATCAAGATTTTGTAACGCTCTTTCGCCGTTATCGAAGTTCTCAATGCGGTCAGCCATAACACGAAACTCGTCTTTTTTCTCGGCAAGTTGATTGTCCAATACAGCGATTTCCTTTTCTCGCTCCTGCTTTTTGTAATCAAGAACAGACAGATGTTTTTCGTGAGTACCCTTGTGTTCCCAATCAATTCCGTGGCGTTCCATAACAAACGCTAAGGCGGATTTTTCTGCACTAACCCACTGATTCCACTCGGTATCTCCACGGGTTCCGCCCTTAAAACCTTGTGCGGCAAGAGCCTGCTTGAGTGATACTCTTGTATCAAGTCCACGCTTGCTTCCGGTGGTGAACGGAACAAAATCAATGTGCAAATGGGGTGTTGCTTCATCCATATGCAGATGAGCCGAGAACACCTTTAGCTGAGGATTTCTTTCCTGAAACCCACGATAGTATTCATCTAAAATCCGTCGGGCAAGCTCTCCGTTTTCGCTTTCTGCGCTCATATTTTCCTTGTCGCCAACCTGTAAAATGAGTTCGTGGAACGGCTTTTCTTGCTTTGAATTACGGATTTTTTCATAGTAGTTTTCTATTTTGCGGTCGGCTCTTGTCTGTTTATCGTTGTACTTTTTAAGTGCCTCATCGAACAATTCGTGATAAACCTTTTTGATATTTTCATTGCAGTAGTCGATATTGAGATGTGTTCGGCTGCCGTCTACATTTTCAGCTTTGAACTTGCGGCTGTTATGATTTACAGAGCCTTTACCGACCATTGCGCTTATCGTTCTTTTCATAAAATCTCACATCCTTTCCTTATCCGGCGTCAGCCGGGGTTCTGTTACTCTTGTCAAGAGTAACGCAAAAGCACTTTTGACAGCCTCCTGCCATCAAAAGCTGCTATTGCGCTCTCCGAGGGGGTGCGGGGCGTTGCCCCGTTGTCTTCGGACAACTCCCCAGCAGAGCCGCCCTTTGAAAAGGGCACCCTGCACCCCGCCTAAACTTCGTATTGGCATACCTGCAGAAAAAGAACATTGCAAGATTGCGAAAGTCCCGCACCTTTGCAATGTTGCAACCTTACAGGTCGCCGCTCTCTTTTTCTTCGGGTAGTTGCCAATACCACACACTGCCTTTCTTAACAGATCGCACACGCAGAGTTTTCTTTGCTTCATCAAGCACTCGTTTGGAGATACCCAAACTCAGCGCTTTTTGCAGCAAGGTTTGTTGCGGGTACTTCCCGCCGGATAGGCAGTCAACAATAAGGCTTTCAGCCATATCGGATTTCTTCTCACGACTGATACCGCTGAGTAGATTGTCGATGGAAATATCATAATGCCCGAGCCACTTGAAGCCGTTGACTTCACTCAGTTCAAATGCGATAGGCTTGCCTTCCGGAGCAAGGGAGGACTTTTGATGAGCCGCCACACGCACCTCTGGCTTGTCCTTTACTCTGCCGACTACGAGTACGCTTCTTGCTGCTGCTTGAAAGTCTATGGAACCAAGGCCTCTGTAATTAGATTTGTTACCCTGTGCCTTGTTTAAGTGTCCCACAAGTATAATCGCACAACGGTATTTGTCGGCGATCCTGCCAAGCTGAGAGAGAATGGCACGAACTTCATTTGCTCGGTTCATATCTACCTTTGCACCGATATAGGCTTGCATCGGATCTAAGATCATTACCCTTGCGCCCGTTTCTGCAATAGCCTTTTCTACTCTCTCGTCAAGCATCGTCAATGCTGCCTCAGATTCGTCGATTACCTTGATTTGTGAGCAATCTGCATTACCGGCAAGAAGACGGGGCTTGATGGTATCCCCAAGCCCATCCTCTGCGGTTTGATATATTACCTTGATAGGCTC
>CADAVS010000027.1 GCA_902791425.1 uncultured Ruminococcus sp. | reverse complement strand
AGAATGCTGACGGAAGCATTACAATTCCCGAAGTTCTCCGTCCTTATATGGGTGGTATTGAAAAAATCGAAGCAAATAAATAATGATTATTTCAGTAAATAATTTGACTAAAGTGTATAATAACAAGCCTCTGCATAAAAATGCGGCAGGCTTGTTTGCAATACAGAACATAAGTTTTGAAATTGATAAAGGTGAATGTGTTGGCATTATCGGATCAAACGGCTCAGGAAAATCCACATTGCTTAAGCTTCTTTGCGGAATAACCTCACCCACAAGAGGCGAATTTTTCGTCAATGGCAGAATTTCTGCTCTTTTAGAGCTTGGAACAGGCTTTAATCCGGAATATAACGGAATTTCTAACATATACTTAAATGGGGCAATTCAAGGTCTTTCCAAAAAAGAGATTAAAAATATTGTTCCCGAAATATGTGAGTTTTCGGAACTTGGCGATTTTATCAACGCACCTATCAAGACTTATTCTGACGGAATGTTTTTGAGATTGGCTTTTGCCTGTGCAATAGCTTTAAAGCCTGATGTTTTGATTATTGATGAGGCTTTGGCGGTAGGTGATTTTAAATTCAGACAAAAGTGCTTTGCCAAAATAGAGGAGCTTCGCAAAGGCGGTGTAACAATATTGATGGTAAGTCACGATATTGACATTATACGCCGTTTTTGCGACAGAACTATATGGCTTGAAAAAGGTGTTTTGCAAGCAGACGGCGACACTCGAACCGTCAGCTCTGCCTATATGGAAAGCATAACAGGCTGCCCCGACGGAAGTACCTTAATCAGTACAAAAAATCATTTCGGTTCTGCTGTGGGTTCGATTAAATCCGTTGAAATTCCTGCCTTTATCCCAACGGGTGATAGCTGTAAAATATTGTGTAGCTTTGACATTCCCAACGGCATTGATATAGGTAATTCCGCTATTTCTGTATCAATCAAAAACGTGTTCGGACTTGATTTATTAGTTTTGTCAACAACTGATTATGATATAAAACTTACAAATTACGGCAAGCATAATATTTCCTTTGAATTTATATGCAATCTGTGTCCCGGAAGATACTCACTCAGTGTTTCTCTTGAGGACAGGTCAAGTATTCCCATCAAATACTATGACTACTTTGATTGTGCTGCTGTTTTTGATGTTATATCCGATAAAAATTATTTTGGCGTTTTTCATACCGATTGCAGAATTGATTTAGAGTAACACTTTTAAGGGGTCAAAAATTATGAAGAAGAACAAAGCGAACATCTCTCTTAAAAATCTGTCCGATTATAATAATATCGGCTTTTTTCTATCTATGAAAAAAGGACTTTGTGAACTGCTTATTCGGCGATTTAATAAAAAAATAAAGAATAAAAAGCCTGCGTCTGTTTCATCATATGATGATTTGGTTTCTGTAATAATCTGCACCTCCAATCGTTGCGAACAATCTGTTGACTCTGTAAAATCAATAATAAACCAAAGTCTAAGCCCTGAAAAGTATGAAATAATTTTGGTTAATAACTCAAAAACAGTTATTCCTGATAACTATTTTTCAGACAGGGTAAAAATCGTATCAGAACCTTCTCTCGGTCTTTCAAAGGCTCGAAATACAGGTGCTTCCGCCGCAAAGGGCGAATACCTTTTATACATAGATGATGATGCTGTAGCAGACGAAAATCTGTTATCTGCAATCTATTATTCATTTAAAGAACATAGCAAAATTTCAATTATCGGCGGTCAGATTATTTTAGAGCTTCCCGACCCTAAACCTGACGTATTTTTAGAGGGCAGAGAGTCAGTCTGGAGTGGTTACACAGTTTCCTATAAAATTTTCAGGGAGGTCCGCGAGCAATATGAATTCCCCTATGGTGCCTGCTTTGCAGTTAAACATTCGGTGCTTGATGCACTGGGCGGATTTTCAACAGAATACGGCAGGTGCGGAAACAATTTTGCAGGCGGTGAAGAAACGGCATTGTGCTTTAAAGCACAAAAATTAGGTTTTAAAATAGGAATTGAGCCTAATGCATATGTCCGCCATTGTGTTGCAGAAAAAAGATTTTCCAAAGAGCATATCCAAAAAACTATTTACGAAGGGATAATGACCACATATCGTTTGTGCTGTGATGGTTATACTCCATACAAATGGACTTACTCCTATATACACGAAAGAATAAAAATACTGCATTCAGAGATAGAGCTTTTAAAAAAGCAATACAAATCCTTGCCCGTATTCTATAAGGAATGTGAGCTTGATGCTTTTCAGGATATTAAAAATATGATGTTAAGGGAAAAACATAAATAATTTGCTGACATAGGTTAGCGGAACGGAGCATAGATAATGAAGTTTTTATTTAAGAAAGATAAGACCTTTCAAAAGATGAAGTCTGAATTAAACCGAAGATTACCTCTAAACAGTACAGATTTGAGATGTAACTGCGAAAAAAATCTGGTTTCCGTTATACTGCCTGTTTATAATTGCGAAAAATATCTTGACGAAGCGATAATTTCTATATTATCACAGACTTACACTAATTTTGAATTGATTATCGTTGACGACGGCTCCACCGACTTATCAGGAAGTATTGCAGACGGTTATGTTGATGTTGATGAGCGTGTGCGTGTTATTCATCAAAAAAATATGAAGTTGCCCGGTGCGTTAAACACAGGCTTCGGGTTGGCAAAAGGAGAGTTTTTAACCTGGACAAGTGCCGATAATCGAATGTTGTCCGTCTGCCTTGAAACACTTGCATCAGAACTTATGCACAATCGGGATTGCGATATGGTATTCGGAAATATGCGTCTGATTGACGAAAACGGAAATATTTTAAGAGGCTATGGTTGGTATGAGCTGCCGCCATTTTCAGGCAATGTTATTCTGCCTGACTCAACAGCCGATTTAAACACCTATGCCAACAACACTATCGGTGCGGCGTTTATGTATCGTGCAGGTGTCGAAAAGGTCTTAGGCGGATATAATGAGGGATTTTATACTCTTGAAGACTATGACTACTTTATGCGGATAAATTATATTTTTAATATTAAACACACTCTGTATAAACGCCCCATATACGAATACCGTTTTCACGAAAACTCACTGACAGCCCACGACGAGGAATTGGGTATAACAGCATCACGTCCTGAACTTATGTCCTTTGATAAGGAACGATGCATCGGATTTTTAAAGCCTGTTTATTATTTTGCTGACGGCTGTGACAAGAACTTAGAAAAATTTTTATCACATTCCGCTTGCCGCATATACTCAGAGCAAATAATAAAAAAGTTGCAAGCAAATCCTGAAAATCACATTATATATATAAACTTTGGGAACACAAAACCTACACTTGAAATTCCACATAACATTCCAAAATTTTTACTGACAGACACTCCCACAAGCAACACATATGGATATGACTTTTTGCTATGCAGAAATATGCTTAACAACAATAATCAAAATTGGATAAATCCATCAAGCGATAGTTCAATGGCATCATTTATAATATTGAAAGCAAAATGCCAATATTATAATTCAGTTAAAAAGATGTAATTTATATATTGCCGTTGTTGACATTGATTATAGCATCTGATATAATTGATAAAAATTTTATGTTATTCTTTTGGAGGAAACCTTTATGGATAGTGACAGTATAAAGCAGATTATATATATTGCTGTACTGATTTTTATGTCCGCTTACTTTTCTGCGACGGAAACAGCCTTTTTTTCTATGAATAAAATTCGTATTAAAAATATGGCATCTAATGGTAATAAACGTGCAAAACTTGTATTAAAACTCTCTGATGATTACGATAAACTTTTATCTTCTATATTAATCGGAAACAACATTGTAAATATTGCATCATCAGCAGTCGCAACAGTTTTGTTTATCAAGCTGTTCAACGAAAACGGACCTTCCGTTTCTACTGCGGTTATGACTATTTTGGTTTTGTTGTTCGGCGAAATAACTCCTAAATCAATAGCCAAAAATTCGCCTGAGAAATTTGCTCTTTTTTCAGCTCCCGTGTTAAATGTTATAAATATCATACTTACTCCGTTTAATTTTGTTTTTATTAAATGGCAAAAACTCGTTAATATGATTTTTAAGCCAAGTGATGACAGAGGCGTTACCGAAGAAGAAATTTTAACTATGGTCGAGGAAGCGCAAAATGACGGCGAAATCGACGATTACGAAAGTGAACTTATCAAAAACGCAATCGAATTTAACGATATTGAGGTTATTGATATTCACACAAACCGAGTTGACCTTGTTGCCGTAAATGAGGATAGCGACTTGGAAAAGGTTAACGAAATTTTTACGGAGAGCGGGTATTCAAGACTACCGGTTTATAAAAAGTCCATAGACAATATTGTAGGTATAATAAACCAAAAGGACTTTAATCGTGAACTTTCAAGTGGTAAAAAGTTGACAGAAATAATGACAAAGCCCGTATTTATTATTCCGTCAATGAAAATTTCGCAGCTGCTGCCTCTCCTGCAAAAAAATCAATCTCATATGGCTGTTATTATTGATGAATACGGCGGCACAGTGGGTATTGTTACATTGGAGGATATTATCGAGGAGCTTGTCGGCGAAATTTGGGACGAGCACGACGAAATAGTACAAAGCTTTATTAAAATAAGCGATACAAAATATAAGGTTTTGTGCAGTGCCAATCTTGATGATATGCTTGAAAAATTCGGTATTGAAAACGAATTTGATATGCCAACTGTAAGCGGATGGGTTATTGACACCTTGAAGCATATTCCAAAAGTCGGAGAGTCCTTTGTATACAAAAATTTAAAAATCACTGTTACTGACAGCGATTTAAAACAAGTTCACGAAATAACGGCAGAAATTCTGCCCGAAAGCGAAGTTGAGGAATAGAAAAAAGGCACAATTCATAAGAATTGTGTCTTTTTTGGAGCTGGTGGCGTGACTTGAACACGTGACCTTCTCATTACGAGTGAGATGCTCTACCAACTGAGCTACACCAGCAATTTTATCAACAAGATGTAATATATCATATTTATTAATATTTGTCAAGACTCATATATGCCAAAACTCATAGTTCTCACCGCTCTTAATATTCCCAACATACCCCAATATATAAGCATTGTTCTTGGTGAAAACATTGTAGTTTCCACAAATGACGAAACAGAAATACCAATAAGCATAGCAAGTCCTGCGGCAAAAAATCTTTTGTATTTCTTTTCCGCAGTAAACAGTCTTGTAAGGGTTGAATGTGCCAGCCTCAATATATAAAACATAAATACTATAATAAAAAATACTCCTATATCCAATATGAAATTTATATATATTCCATTTATTTTAATATAGGGAATAATGCCGACAGCATTTTTTTCTATACTTTCTATGTTGCTTAAATTATACATCTTCATTATTTTTTCGCTGTTTATACCAAAGCCTGTATTCCAAAATCTTTTAAATAATTCAATAACATTAAATATATTTCCGTATGATGTTGTCACGTTCCACATCTTGCGAAAGTTATCTATTATTGTATTTAAACCAAGAGGTATTAAAAGTACAATAAACGGCAAGTAAGCAGGATATGCCAAAATAAAAATCAACACTTCAATCAAAAAGCCGATAAAAGCCGCCTTGGATTGCGTTGCTGTTATTGCATTTAAAAAAAGTATAAATATAACAGCCATATATATTAATCTTCTTTTTCCCGAGTGGAATTCATTTGAGTACGCAAAAACAAACGGAAAAATAACCACAAGAATTTCACCCAAGGTTATTCCGTTATAAAAGGTAGCATATGCCGCTTTTGAGGTAATTATATTTTGTATATATGCAATCGTACACAAAACTACTGCCGATATAAATAACAGCTCAGACACATATTTTAAATCATCATAATTCCTTATTGCAAATGACACCAAAAAGAAGAAGTCTATTCCTACAATCAGATATACCAATGTGGAAAATACTCTGCTTGGCAATGCTATTTTAGTCAATAATATAAACATAATTATCAACACATTTATAAATAAAAAAACCGTTCCCTGTCTGTGTCTTAAATTTCTTGACATATACAATAATACCAATGCCAAAAAAAGCGGAATTAAGAGAAGATTACTCCACAACCCGTCAGGTATCAATAATATTAAAGAAAAAAATATCCCAATAAAACTTGTTTTAAATTTAATTTTCGTCTTTGGTATATGAGCAGATATTTTTCTAATCCTATACATTAATCTTCTGTAAAAATAGCTTTTGTACCATATCTCCGAGATAAATGCGGTGTTAAAAAAAAGTTTTATTATTTTGCTTTCAAGAAAGACATTATTATACCAATCAAATATTTTAACACCTGTTTTGAAAAAATATGAGTCCTCAAAGGCAGACAAAAAATTTTTAAAGAATAAAATAATAAAGCTTATAATATAGCTTTCACTTATTTGCTCCTTTACAAATTTCATCTTTCTTTCACCCTAAGCTTTCTCAAAATATTCTACATCTGACTTTTCGATTTCAACATTTCCATTTGTCTTATCAATTAATTTCGCAATAAAACCATCAGCAAAATCAACAGGAATATATACTGTCATATATACGCTTTCCCCATATTCTGTATCGCCTGATATTGCACTTTCAAATTCCGCAACCTCATATTGAACCTTACCTATAAAGCTGTAATCACACTTAATTATAACCCTGCAGCACAAGACCATTTCTTTTATACCTGCATCTTCTATTCCCAGCTTTGCAGACTTTGAATAGGCGTGAACAAGACCACCCGTTCCCAACAATATTCCGCCGAAATATCTTGTGACAACAACGACTATATCAGTTAAATTTTCCTTTTTCAGTATTTCAAGAACAGGAACACCCGCAGTACCGCTTGGCTCGCCGTCGTCACTGTACCTCATTATATTATTTTCTCTGATTATATAAGCATAAACATTGTGACGTGCATCCCAATATTTTTGCTTTAAATCATTAATATAGCTAATCGCTTCTTCTTCACAGGTTACAGGCTTAACACTTGCAATAAATCTTGAGCGTTTTTCAACAAGCTCACCACACCCATCACCTTTAATTGTTCTGTAACTCTTTGCTTCCATTTTAATTTTCCTTTTGCAAATTATTTCTCCTTACATAATAACATATTAATATCAGTTTGTAAAATAAAAATAATATGATTTTTTATTGTTTATTTTCTCCACCATCTCCTGCAAAATATTAACATATACTCCAACATATAATATTTGGCATTAATAATATTGAAATAACATATATTTTAGTATTCCTTGGTTGACAAATTTCATATAAAATAATAAAATAAATATATCATTAATTTGAAAGGATATGATTTTGTGAAGGTATTATTACTAAACGGAAGTCCGAGAGGAAATAAATGCACAAGGACAGCACTTGAAATAGTTGCATCCGAAATTAATAAAGCTAATATAGAAACTGAAATTTTTGATATAGGTCCCAAGCCTGTCCAAGGCTGTATCGGCTGTGGCGGCTGTGTAAAAAAAGGTTGCTGTGTATTCGGTGACAATGACGGAGTTAATGAATTTGTAAATAAAATGATGGAATGTGATGGTTTAATTGTGGGTTCGCCCGTTCACTACGCTGCTGCAAGCGGTGCTGTTACTTCTTTTCTTGACAGAGCCTTTTATTCAGGAAAATCAGCCTTTGCATATAAGCCTGCATCAGCAATTGTAAGCTGCAGACGTGGCGGTGCAACTGCGGCATTTGAACAGCTTAACAAATATTTTTCAATTTCTAATATGCCTATTGTTTCATCAAATTATTGGAATATGGTTCACGGCAACACTCCTGAAGATGTTTTAAAAGACGAAGAGGGCGTTCAGACAATGCGTATGCTTGGAAAAAATATGGCGTGGCTTTTAAACTGCATCAAAACAGGTAAAGAAAATGGTTTTGATATTCCCGAACAGGAAGCAAAGATTAAAACGAATTATATCAGATAATTTAAGGTGTTTAAATATGTCACAAAAAGTAAACTATCAAAAAATATTAGATAAATTTATTAAAGACTTAAATTATGACGTACCAAAATTATTAGTACATAGCTGCTGTGCACCCTGCAGCAGCTATGTACTTGAATACCTTAATAAATATTTTAATATTACAGTTCTGTATTATAACCCAAACATATATCCTTTCGAGGAATATGAATACAGAAAAAATGAACAAAAAAGACTGATTTCAGAAATGGAGTTTGAAAATCCTGTCAGCTTCATTGATTGTGATTATGACAACAATTCATTCAATAAAGCCGTAAAAGGTTTAGAGGCTGAACCTGAGGGCGGCAAAAGATGTGAAAAATGTTTTGAACTCAGACTTAATAAAACCGCAGAGGTCGCAAAGGAAAACGGCTTTGACTACTTTGTTACAACTTTGAGTATAAGTCCCCTTAAAAATGCCGAAACCTTGAACCGAATAGGCAAAGAGGCAGGAGAAAAGTATGGTGTTAAGTATCTTTTGTCTGACTTTAAAAAGAATAACGGCTATAAACGCTCCATAGAATTATCACGTGAATATTCTTTGTACAGACAAAACTTCTGCGGTTGTGTCTATTCTAAACAAAAATAATTTTTATCTCTGATTATTGATAGGCAGTGTTATGGTCACTCTTGTGTATTTGGTGTATTCACTTTCTATCTTGATCTTTCCGCCGTGGTTTTCTATAATCTCTTTAGCAATTGAAAGTCCAAGTCCTGTTCCGCCTTTGTCTCTGCTTCTCGCCTCTTCTTCAACTCGATAAAATCTTTCAAACAAGTGACTTATTTTATTTGCAGGAATACCCCAGCCCGTGTCCTCTACTTTGATATAAATTTCATTATTCAGTCTGCCTGAGAAAATTCTTATTTTATCCCCTCTTGACGTGTACTTTATTGAGTTTGATATAATATTTTTGACCGCTCTTTCTATATCCCCTCTGCTGCCGACAAACTCAGGTATCTCCGTCATTCTGTTATATGTAAGCGATAATTCTTTTTTCTCTGCCTCCATTTTAAAAATTTCCACCAAAGAATTAAGCATATCATCTATGGAGAATGGGTCTTTCTTTTGATTTACAGCATTCATCTCATACTTGCTTATATCAAGTAAATTCTGAATAAGCTCTGTCATTTTTCCGGCTTCCTGATATACAATATTCAATAGATTTGAAGTCATCGCCTTATCATCAATATAACTGTTTAAAACAGTTTCTGTATAAGAGCTTATAACAGTAATGGGAGTCTTTAATTCGTGGGATACGTCTGCCACAAATTTACGCATCGCCTCCATAACATTAAACTGCTCTGTTATATCCTCCAAAACACAGACAACACCTGCATTTCTTTCACTGTCCATCTTAAAAGGAATAAACCATATTTTTATCTTTTGCTTATCACTTGTTATCTCTTTTTCAATCATTGACGATTTTTCAAGATACGAAAATTCAGCCATACATACATCTATATTGAATTTCTTGAAAAAGCTGTCAAATTTAATATTTTCGTCATCGGTTTTTAATATTCTCTTTGCGGCAGAATTTATCTGTATAAGATTTTGATAATTATCAAAGGTAATTATTCCGTTATTTATATGCTCTAAAATAACTTCTACCCTATGCTTATCGCCGTTCATTTTCTGTATACTGCCTGCCATAACATAACCCATATGATTTACGGCTCTGATTAAGTCCTCAAAATCACTGCATTTTAAGTCATCAATATTTTCATTCAGTTCACCCTTTTCAAAGCCTTCTGCTCTTTTAGTAATCTTATTCAAAGGGCTTACCACTCTTTTTGTCAAAAGAAAAGCCATAACCAATGCAAAAAGTATCGCAGGAATTAATGACCATAATAAAAACTTTAATATGTTAAATAATTCTGCTCTCAGATTTGTTTTATTGTCACGAAGATACAGTATATATTTACTTCCTGATACATCAAAAGATAAAGCACAATCTAAATAATTACCCGTAAATTGAATTTTACTTCCTATTCCTTCATTAGATGCATTTGTTATATTTTTGGTAACTGTTATATTCTCACCAATAAGCGACGAAGGTGTTACTATCTTCATATCTGAAGAATTTATAATATATATTTTTCTGTTTTCATCAATACCTAAAATTCCGTTATAGGCAGTTAATGTATTTTCTATCCCCTTTGACCTTTCTTCAAGCTCGGTTTGAGAGTTAGTAATATACTCAAAAGAAGATATAAAATTGCTCTCTGATACTGATATCAATTTTTTTGTCATATTTTTGTAATAGAATACATATGTGCCCACAGAAAATATTAATGAAAATATAATTAAAAATATCAAAAATGCTGTTACACATCTGATTGCAAAATTAAAATATACCTTTTTAAACAATTTAACACCTTCTTTTTTATTAGCATAACTTAGTATAACATAATGGTTTTTTATAGTAAAGAATTTTTTTGATTATTATTTTATAATATATATATTATATTTATGTTGATGCTGTTGCTGTTGTAATGGTAATAATGTGGATAACTGTTGCAAAGCTTTTAATTACGTAATTTATAAAATTATGTAAGCTGTTATATTTTGTTGTTTTAATTCACTTCTTTCAACAGCTGAAAAATTTTAAATTTTTATTCAACAACCAACACACAGCTTATCCTTGTGGAAAGTGTGAATTATTATAATAAATTTTGTTTTTTCTGTGTTTTTATATTTTTTTCTTTGATTTGTATTGACTTTTATTAAAATATGTTGTATAGTAATAAAAAAGACAATGGAGAAAAAATATGATTAAGATGGTTGTATCCGATGTTGACGGGACTCTCCTTCAAAAAGGTGAGAAAACAGTCGGCAATGAGCTGATGGAAGTAATAGAAAAATTAAAAAGTAAAAATATTATTTTCGCTGTGGCAAGCGGTCGCCATTTAAGTGAGTTGAAAGATATTTTTCACAATTCAAAGGATATTTATTATATATGTTCAGACGGTGGTTGCATAGAGTTTGACGGTGAAATAATTTACCATAAGGATATTGACAATTACATCATAGACAATTTGAAATATAGAGAAGATTATATATTTCAATGTTCAAAATATACATACTACAACGGAAAAGATATCAGGCTTTTAAATATTTTAAAGAATAAATATAAAGATAACTTAAAGCTGACAGATAATATAAGTAATATTATAAAGATAATAAAATATGGTGCAGGATATTCGGAAACGCCCCCTTGTACTTATGAGATATATAAAGACAGTAGTTGGTGTGAATGGATAAAAAATGGTACAAGTAAGGGAAGTGCATTATTTTTCCTGCAAAGCATATTAGGCGTTAAAGTAAAAGAAACTCTTGCCATAGGTGATAATTTTAATGATATAAGTATGATGAGGTATGCGGGAGAAAAATTGTGTATGGAAAGCTCTCCTCCTCAGGTTAAGCTTATGTGCGGAAGAGTGTGTTATAAAATAAAAGAAGAATTGTTAAAAATAGGAGGTTAAAGTGAAAGTTCCTTTCACGCTATGCCTCCGGCGGAATTAATTGCCCGTGCGAAATAATCTCTTATCATTCCTTGCCCTGCGGATAAGAGAAAACCAATTATTATTTATGCCGATGCAGGGCGGCGGAACGGAGATTATTATGAGTCAATTTTACAGCGGTCCAATAAAGAAAACTGAGAGAATTACACATCTTGTTGAAAATCTTTTTAAAAAAATGCCCGAGATAGAGGCGGAGCGTGCGGTGCTTTTAACCGAAAGCTATAAAAGCACCGAGGGCGAGCCGATAATAATGAGAAGGGCAAAGGCTTTTAAACATATCTGCGATAATATTCCTATTTACATCAGAGAAGAAGAATTAATTGTGGGAAGCACCAATAAAAATCCCAGAGGCTGTCAGACCTTCCCTGAATTTTCTTATGAATGGCTCCAGGATGAGTTTGATACAATAGAAAAGAGAGCGGCTGACCCCTTCTATATCTCAGAGGAAACAAAACAAAAACTCACAGAGGTACATAAGTATTGGAAGGGCAAGACAAGCTCTGAGCTTGCAACATCATATATGGACGAGAGAGCGAAAGCCGCTATTGAACATAACATTTTTACCCCGGGTAATTACTTCTATAACGGTATAGGACACGTTACCGTTAAATACGAAGAAGTCCTTAAAATTGGGTACAAGGGAATAATGAATAAAGCCGCAGAAGAGCTTTCACTTTTAAGTGTTGCAGACAGCGATTACTCTGAAAGACACGTATTTTTAGAGGCTGTTATTATAAGCTGCAATGCCGCAATAAATTATGCAAAAAGATATTCGGCACTTGCATATCAGATGGCTGAAAAGACAAGTGATATAACACGCAAAAATGAGCTTATAAGGATTGCTGAAAACTGTGACAGGGTGCCTGAATATGGTGCAAGGAATTTTTATGAGGCTTGTCAGTCTTTCTGGTTTGTTCAGATGCTTATTCAGGTTGAATCGAGCGGACATTCTATCTCACCGGGAAGATTTGACCAATATATGTATCCGTATTACAAAAAGGATATGGACGAGGGAAAGATAACAAGAGAGTTCGCCCAGGAGCTTATGGATTGTATATGGGTAAAACTCAATGACTTAAATAAGGCAAGAGATGCTGCATCCGCAGAGGGATTTGCAGGTTACAGCTTGTTCCAGAACTTAATTGCCGGCGGACAGACATCTGAGGGGTTAGACGCCACAAATGATTTGTCATTTATGTGTGTTGAGGCTTGTTTGCACGTTATGCTTCCTCAGCCGTCATTCTCAATAAGAGTGTGGAACGGTACTCCCCACGAATTTATGTTAAAGGCGGCTACCCTTACAAAAACGGGTATAGGCTTGCCTGCCTATTACAATGATGAGGTAATTATTCCTTCTCTTATCAGCAGAGGTTTATCCATTGAAGATGCACGCGATTATAATATTATAGGTTGTGTTGAACCCCAAAAGAGCGGTAAGACAGACGGCTGGCACGATGCGGCTTTCTTTAATATGTGCAGACCTTTAGAGCTTGTTTTCTCAAACGGTGTTGATAAGGGATATCAGCTTGGTAAGAGAACGGGCGAGATTGATGATTTTAAAACCTTTGAGGATTTCTACAATGCATATAAAGCACAATCTAAAGATATGATTGAACTTTTGGTAAATGCGGACAATGCCATAGATGTGGCTCATTCAGAGAGATGTCCTCTGCCTTTCCTTTCATCAATGGTTGATGATTGTATAAAGAGAGGTAAGAGTGTTCAAAACGGCGGTGCTGTTTATAACTTTACGGGACCTCAGGGCTTTGGTGTTGCAAATATGGCTGACTCCCTCTACGCCATAAAGAAGTTGGTTTATGATGAGAAGAAGGTTACCTTGCAGGAATATAAAGAGGCACTTGAAAACAACTACGGCAGACCTGTTTCAAATAATCAGGTAGAAAAAACAGCAATAGAGGCATTAAAGAGATTAAATGATTCGGGTGTAGAGATAACCGAAAAAATAGTGGCAGAGGTTGTCAAAGAGGTTACTGCAAACGGATTATCTCCGCAGAAAAAAGCAGAGTATGATAAACTCCTTGAAATGATTGACGAGATACCTAAGTTCGGAAACGACAATCCTGAGGTTGATGCCTTTGCGAGAGATGTTGCTTATACATATACAAAGCCCCTTGAAACATACAAAAACCCAAGAGGTGGCCATTTCCAGGCAGGATTATATCCTGTGTCTGCAAATGTTCCCTTGGGTGCACAGACAGGTGCAACCCCTGACGGAAGACTTGCTTATACCCCTGTTGCCGACGGTGTTTCTCCGTCAGCAGGAAAGGATATAAACGGACCTACTGCCTCGGCAAACTCTGTTTCAAGACTTGACCATTATATTGCATCAAACGGAACTTTGTTTAATATGAAGTTCCACCCGTCTGCCCTTGAGGGACAGTCAGGACTTGAAGGTTTTGTAACTCTTATCAGAGGATATTTTGACCAAAAGGGAAGTCATATGCAGTTTAATGTTGTAAGCAGGGAAACCTTAAGGGAGGCTCAGAAAAATCCTGATAAGTACAGAAGCTTGGTTGTAAGAGTTGCGGGCTACAGTGCATTGTTTACAACGCTTTCTAAATCTCTTCAGGATGATATCATAAATAGAACAGAGCAATCTACAATGTTTTAATGACATTAATGGAGAATAGTATGGATTACAGAAACGTAAAAGGAAGAATATTCAACATACAAAAATATTCAGTACACGATGGACCCGGTGTCAGAACAATAGTATTTTTAAAGGGTTGCCGATTGCGGTGCCGTTGGTGCTGTAATCCGGAGTCTCAGGAATATAAAATTCAGGAAATGATGGTCGGCGGAAAGGTAAAAACCGTGGGCGAGGATACAACAGCGGGCGAAGTTATGGATGACGTTTTAAAGGATATGCCTTATTTCAGAAGGAGTGAAGGCGGACTTACTCTTTCGGGAGGCGAATGTCTTTGCCAGCCTGAGTTTTCGGAGGCTTTGCTCAAAATTGCAAAGGATTACGGAATTTCAACAGCTATTGAATCTACTGCTTTTGCATCATTTGATGTTATAAGCAAGATATTGCCTCATCTTGACTATTACTTAATGGATATTAAGCATATTAATTCCGAAAAGCACAAGGAATTTACAACTCAGCCAAATGAATTAATCCTTGAAAACGCAAAGAAAATAGCTGATTACAAGGGTACAAAGCTGATTGTCCGTGTTCCTGTTATACCAACATTTAACGACACCGAAGCAGAGATTGAGGAAATTGCAAAATTTGCCGTATCTCTCGGCACAGTTGATGAAATACATCTCCTCCCATATCACAGAATGGGACAGGATAAGTATAAGGGCTTAGGCAGAGAATATAAGATGGGTGATATTTATACACCCTCTAAAGAAAAAATGGAAAAGCTAAAACGAGTTGCGTCAAGAGTTGGCTTAAAGGCTCAAATTGGCGGATAATATATTATGGATGTGAAAAGTATGACACAAAACGAATTGCAAGACAAAATGCGAATCATTCAAGAGCTTGTACCCGGCAAGCAGATTACACTTGCACATATAATTGCAAATCCCGACAAGGTTTTGTACTACAAGCTGGGACTTGACCCTGCCGTTGATTATTCAAAGGCGGCTATCGGTATCGTCACAATGTCACCTGCTGAAACCGCAATTATTGCAGGGGATATCGCAATTAAATCTTCAGGTGTGGAGCTTGGCTTTGTAGACAGATTTAGCGGAACGCTTATTGTTACAGGAACAGTATCTGAGGTTGATGCCGCATTGAAGGCTCTGACCGAATATTGTCAAAACACCTTAGGCTTTAATGTTTGCCCCATAACAAAGACTTGATGCTATGAAAAATGAAAAAATAAAAAAAATAATTTTTTTAGGCAGGACAGGCTGTGGCAAAACCTCCCTTACACAAGCCATAAGAGGTAAAAAGATAAGGTATCACAAAACACAGTATATCAATTACCACGACATTGTTATTGATACTCCCGGTGAATATGCCGAGAACAACAGCTTAGGAAGGGCGCTCGCCCTGTATTCGTACGAGGCGGATGTTGTGGGACTTTTGATGTCGGCAACTGAACCTTATTCTCTGTATCCGCCGTGCTGTACGGCATCGGCAAACAGAGAGGTTATAGGAATTGTAACTAAAATTGATAAGGAAAAAGCAAACACCGAAAGGGCAGAGAGATGGCTCAGGCTTGCAGGCTGTAAAAATATATTCTTTGTCAGCTCAAAAACGGGAGATGGAATTGAAAATCTTTTAAATTACTTGAAAAAATAAAATTTCAAAGAAAAAACAACAAAAACACAGAAAAACCTATTGACATATGTGGTTTTGCGTGATACAATATAGAAAGTAAAAATAAAAAAGTAAAATAATTAACATTCAGCCGAAAATAAAATTCGTCTGAAATACTTAACATAATAAAGGAGAAAACAAAATGGTATCAGAATTTGAAATTAAAAAGCAAATTTGTGACATTGGTAAAAGAATTTATAACAGAAATATGGTTGCCGCAAACGATGGTAATATTTCTGTAAAGCTCAATGACAATGAATTTTTATGCACACCGACAGGTGTTAGTAAAGGATTTATGACACCTGAGTACATCTGTAAGGTTGATGCACAGGGTAATGTTATCCAGGCAAACGCAGGCTTTAAGCCTTCTTCAGAAATTAAGATGCATATGAGAGTATATGCTAAGCGTCCTGATGTAAATGCTGTTGTTCACGCACATCCTACATATGCAACAAGCTTTGCTATCGCAGGTATTCCGCTTACACAGCCGATTATGCCTGAGGCAGTTATCGCTCTCGGTTGTGTTCCGATTGCTGAATATGGTACACCTTCAACTAATGAAATTCCTGACGCTGTAGAAAAATATTTACCATACTATGATGCAGTTCTTCTTGAAAGCCACGGTGCTCTCACCTTCTCAGACTCACTTTTGGCTGCATATCACAAGATGGAATCTGTTGAATTTTATGCAGAGCTTCTCTTTAAGTCAAGACTTCTCGGCGGTCCTAAGGAGTTCACACCCGAACAGGTTGAAAGACTTTATGAAATTCGCCGTCAGTTCGGTATGACAGGTAAGCACCCTGCAAATGTTTGCCCCAATGCAAAAGAAGGTAAAGCAAGCTGTCACACTTGCGGTGGCGGCAGCTGCGGCGGCTCTTGCTCAACGGCATCTGTTTCAGGTAATGAAGAGCTTGTAGCTGCTATTACTAAGAAGGTTATGGAACAGCTTAACAAATAAGTTGGAGTGATTTGTTGTGGATATTAATCAAATTACTGAGCTTGTTCGAAGTGCTATGGCAGGCGAAAATATATCAGCCGATACAACTGCACACAAAAGAGATGCAAAGGAAAACACGTTGGGTGTGACCTTGGCAACTGCAAAAAAGCTTTCTGCGGCGGTTATGGAAAGAGCGGCGGAAATCGGTGTAAAAGCGGTATGTGCCGTTGTCAACAGCGGTGCAAGACCTGTTTTGGTTGAATGTGCGGATGACTCTTTTATCGCAAGCTATGACATTGCACTTAACAAAGCATATACTTCGGTATCACTTAAAATGAAGACCTCGCAACTGTGTGAATTGGCACAGCCTAACGCACCGCTCTATGGCATACAGCATACCAAT
>CADAVS010000026.1 GCA_902791425.1 uncultured Ruminococcus sp. | reverse complement strand
CCGACACAAATGGTTCGTTTAAAATATACACAGTAGATTTTAATAATAATTCAAATATCAGCGACTCTGTAACTGATACGGATAATGAAGATATTGCCAATACCGAGTTCAACTCAGATGCCATAGACTATGTATATCCATATATGCATCTGAACACATTGCCCATAAAGCTGTCTGTCAGCGAATTAAAAAGACGGCGGATGCCCGAGGACAACAATGTCAGCTACTTAAACTCTGTACCCGCCACTCTTGCCACCACAGAGGACTATGGTGCGGCAGAGATAGGAACCATCACACACTTTTTCTTACAGCATATTGATATTTACAAAACAGATACACTTGATGATTTAAATCAACAGCTTGACGAAATGGTGAAAAAGTCTGTATTAAACATCAGTCAGAAAAACGCTGTAGATATAAACTCTGTTTACCGATTTTTTGAAAGCGATTTGGGCAGGAGATTAAAGTCGGCAGACAGGTTTGAAAGGGAATATGATTTTTATATGCTCGTTCCGCCTACGGAACTTGACGAGAATATCAACACAGATATGTCAGATGACATTATTCTTCAAGGTATAGCCGATTGCTTTTTCTTTGAAAATGACGGAATTGTGCTTATAGACTACAAAACCGACCGAGTGAGTGAAAACAATGCCGAAAAACGTGCTATAAACTACAAAACACAGATTGAATACTATTCAGCAGGTCTGTCAGCCATATTTGACTTACCTGTTAAGGAGCGTTATATATACTTTTTAAACTGCAAAACAGCAGTAAAATTATAATACGAGGTGACCAAAATGAAAGGCTTGATATTATCCATTACGGCAGGACAAGGTCATAATCAGACAGCAAAGGTCTTAAGTGACTATTTTAATCAAAACAATGTTGAATGTTCGTATATGGATGTATATGAATACATAAACCCTATTTTATCGGATACTGTTTCAAAGCTGTACCTTATGTCCACCAAGACAATGCCTAAAATCTACGGTAAAATTTACAGACTATGCGAGAAAAAGCCGGGCGACGAAATGCACACTCTGCCAAGGCTTACAAATCATCTTCTCGGCAAAAAGCTAAGCAAAATGATTAATGCCGAAAATCCGGATTTTATCATATGCACTCACGTTTTTGCGGCTCTTTTAATCACCTGCCTTGAGGGCGAAATCAGCAGTAACATCAAAACCTATGGTATTATCACCGATTTTACCATTCATCCGTATTGGGAGGACACCCGAATGGATTACTACGTTACTCCCACCGAACTGTTGACCAAGCAAGCGGCAAAAAGAGGTTTACCCGAACATAAATTTATACCTATCGGCATACCAATTGACACTAAATTTGAAACAAAAATGGATCGCATTGACGCACTTAAGGCTCTGAAGCTGCCAAATAAAAAAACTGTCTTAATTATGAGCGGAAGTATGGGTTTTGGCAATATATCGGAACAAATATCAGAGATTGATAAAATACCTCAGGACTTCCAAATTATCAGCGTATGCGGTAACAATAAAAAGCTAAAGGAGAGTATAGACCGTCTTGACACAAAAAAGGCCGTATATAACTACGGCTACGTTAATAACGTTGACGTGATGATGGATGCCTCAGATTGTATAATCACAAAGCCCGGCGGACTGACAACCAGCGAGGCGTTGGCAAAAGGATTGCCTATGATAATCAGCAATCCCGTACCCGGACAGGAGGACAGAAATGTTGAGTTTTTGCTAAACGCCGGGGCGGCTATCAAGGTCAGTGAAACATATCCAATTGACGAAGCAATCCATCAGATGTTTATGAGTGACAGAATGTCCCTTATACGCGAAACAATAAGCGTCTTGGGCAAGCCTCATTCAACCCGTGACCTTGCAAATTTTATTATTGATTCCATAGAATAATTTGTTGTATTATTTGAAGATTTGCCGACAGACCATTGTCCCTGTCGGCATTTTGATTGTTTTCGTTTACGCATTTGTAGGGGACGATGCCCACATCGTCCCTGTCGGCATTTTGATTGTTTTTTTATGCGCATTTGTAGGGGACGATGCCCACATCGTCCCGCATTATCCCGCAGGTGACACCAACACCGCAACATAATCATTTTCGGCAGGAGCAAGCCCCTGCCCTACGGTTTGTTTGCACAGCAGAAAAAAAGGAACGACGTATTCGCCGTTCCTTAATATTAATCTAATATTATATTAGTTTGAGAAATCCGCAAATGACTGAGGAGTGCCTTTATCTCCATAAATCACGTGTGTGCCCTCTTCATCTGTATATTCGATATATGCAACAGCACCGATTTTTTTACCTTGTTGATCTTTAGTATCTATATTCAAAACTGAAGTAAGGATACAATCATATGTACCAGCAGTCTCTTTCATATCTGCTGCAATTGCAGCAACATTCTTATTAGTAGTATCGCCTATATTAGCTCTTGTTTTTATTTGGTTATAAACAGTACTTTCGTTCGTAAATGCAAATCCGCCTTCTTTGGTAGGACTTGAGCAAATATCAGAAACAACAAATCCCGCACTTGTAATATTACTAATCTTGTTATCTGAACCAACACTAAACTCACCTAAATCAACCAAAGCAACAAATCTTATTGCATCATGTTCATTACCTTTATCATCAGTATATTTTATCTTCTGATAACCGGTCTTTGTCAATTTAGCATCCTGTGAACCATATTGAGCGGTCAAGGTTTTACGAGCATCAGTATATGGAATGTATACTACACTATTCGCAGTATGTGTAGTACCATCTGTGTCTTTCCAACCGATGAATAAACCATCAGTATGTGTAACCTTTGTACCATATTTACTTAAGTAAGAAGGATATGGCTTTAAAGGTATATTATATCCGCCTGCACCATCAGGAACAGTGGTAGCATATACTTCGGTAACCGGAGTCTCGCTACCCGAAACACCAAATTTTGTCTCCTTGTATATTACAGCAGGGCAAACATTTATCGTAGAATAACCGGTCTTATCACCAACAGCAACTTCTAAAGCATATAAGCCATTTGCCATTGTACTTCCTAGTGCAGATGGTTTAATTTTAAGTGTTTTTGCTGTTGTATCAATTGTGTAATGAGTACTTTCCAATGGAGTACCATTAAACTTTACTACCGCATCATTAGTAATTCCTTCAATAGTATAAGTAGCAACATCTCCACATGCGTAACCTTCGGGAACAACACACAGACTATTGCTGTTAGCTGTAACAGGCAAATTACCTTTAACAAGATACTTGAAGCTTACAGGAGTGCTGACACCCGAACCACCGATTTTAATAACATATAAGCCTCCACCTAATGACGTTCTCGGTCTGAATTGAATAGACGCACTATTACCGGCAGTTTTCTGTGAAACATATTGGATACTATTGTTGTCATATGTGGTTGCTCCATCCTTGTATGACATCAAGGTAACCTCACCGGCATTTTGTAAAGTAACATTAACTTTCAACATACCCGCAGCACTAATTGCAATGTTACCTATATTTGCATCAGTCCAAGTAGTACCATTTTCACTTGTTTGAACAGTATATTGTGTAATTTGATTTGTATCTGCTGCCCAAGTTCCAATCATTGTGCAAGACATTGCAAGAACAACAAGGAACGATACAGCAATTTTCTTTAATGATTTCATTTTAAAACCCCTCTTTTCCATTATTTTAAATCACAAAACATTTTGCAAGCCATTACTTCAATTTGTTTCTAGTAATTCAAGCTGTTTTTAGCATTGAAACTTTCCGCACCTATTCCGTTTTCTTTATCCCAGCCAAATCCGCCATTAAAACCATCCTTGGTTAAATCTGTTTTCTGTTCGCTATACTTAAGCGTCAACATTTGCACGTCATTAACATCAAGAACAATTAACTCTGCCTCCGGCTGTGTGTACACTCTTTTCATTCCAATCCGCCTCCCTTATAAAACATTAAAAATAAAATTTGTTTTTAGGAAATTATACACTAATCACCTAAACACATACCTATAATTCTATCTTTTATTATATCTTAAAGAAAATTTTTGTCAAGTATTTTTAGGAAAAATATTATTGTATATTATCTGAAATATTAACAAATAATATTCCAACAAATTGTTCATATTTGCCAAATAGGATTTTATGCCGACACCTAATTCTGCTACGATGACCGCTTTTCTTACACAAAGGAGCCAAAATATGTAACTATATACATTTTACTCTTGAACTTTTTGTATACAAAGTGTATAATATGAGAGTAATTCGCAAATTACAGATACGAGTTTAAGGAGATTTATAAATGTGTATCAGAAAAAAATATATTTATGTTTTAGTATTGACCATTGCAGTTATGTTCAGCACGTCTTGCTCAAATCAGAACACTGCTGACAAATCATCTTTTAAAATACTTTGTACAACATTTTCGCAATACGATTGGGTTAAAAATATAGTTGCGGACATTGATGGAGTTGAGGTAGAATATCTTTTGAAAAACGGCACAGACTTACACAACTATCAGCCATCAGCTCAAGATATTGTAAATATAAATGAGTGTGATTTGATTATATATGTGGGCGGTTCCTCCGACTACACAATTCTTGAAGTCGTAGACAAGGCAAACAAAGCCGATCAATCCAAATTTGATATGATGAGGCACTTAGACGGCAAGCTGTTATGTTCGGAGAACGAAAAAGAACATCATCATCACGACGGCGAGGAGAAAAACGAAAATTCCGAATATGACGAACATATATGGTTATCGCTTAACAATGCAAAAGTCCTGTGCCGTTCTATTTCGGACAGATTGTGCGAACTTATGCCCGAACATTCAGACAAAATAAAAACGAATACTCAAAAATATATCTCCGAAATCGAAGGTCTTAACACTTACTATTCACAAAAAATTGCCGAATGTGACAAATCTCAACTTGTAGTTGCCGACAGGTTTCCTTTAATATATTTGGCAAATGACTATTCATTGGAATGCTTCAAGCCTTTTAGCGGATGTTCCTCCGAAACAGACGCAAGCTTTAATAAAATATTAGAGCTATCCTCAAAGGTTGACGAATACGGACTTAAATATGTTATTGTCCTCGAAAACAGCAATACAGATATTGCGAAATCTGTCATAAATAATACAAGCTCAAAAAATCAAGAAATTTTATATATAAACTCACTTCAATCCGTCACAAAGGGAGATATAGATAATGGACTTACCTATCTCAATGCTATGAAATCTAACCTTGATGTTGTACTAAAAGCTCTTAGTGACTAATAATAAAGGGTGTGCGGAAATCGCACACCCTTTATTATGCGGTTTTCATTTGCAGCCTTAGCTTATCTGCAATCATCGCAATAAACTCTGAGTTTGTAGGCTTGCCCTTGCTGTTGGCAATTGTATAACCAAAGAAGGAATTTAACACATCGGTATCCCCTCTGTCCCAGGCAACCTCTATTGCGTGACGTATAGCACGCTCCACACGGCTTGGTGTCGTGTTAAATTCTTTTGCCACCGTGGGATACAGCTCTTTGGTTATCGAATTTATAATATCCAAATCATCTATTACCATTATTATTGCAAATCTTAAATACTGATAACCCTTTATGTGTGCGGGTATTCCTATCTCGTGTATAATATCGGTAACCATCATTTCTATATCAGGCAACGTGTCCTGCTTTTTAACAACCTTAAGGTCAGAGCCTGAACTTATTTTATCAGTTATATTTGTATTACTCTTAGCAAACATCAGCACAATATCAACCAAGGATTCTATATCAAGAGGCTTTCTGACAAAATAATCCGCCCCCAAGGATATGGCGTGCCCTGCAATTTTTTCACTTACCACTGCACTTACCAATATAAATGATGGTGAATTTTTCTTAAAGTTCGGGTTAAATCTCTCTAAAACTCCCATTCCGTCGAGGTTTGGCATTACCATATCAAGAACAACAATGTCAGGATTGGTCAGCTCTATCATATTGATTGTTTCCAAACCGTCTCCCGCTGTTCCCACAAGCTCTAAGTTATTCCTTTTCGACACAGCCGCCGACAAGGCATTGACAAAATCTCTGTCATCATCAGCTATTAAAACCCTATACTTTTCTTTGTTATTCATCATTTTATGTACTCCTTTGTTTTTTTTATTTATTTTATGTATATATTATAAACTCAATTTACAAATTTTGTCAATAGTTTTTGGCAAATTTTTGGAATTTTTTTCCACCCCATTTTTCGACATTATATAAAGCACAAAAAATGAGGATTTTTGCATTTGCAAAAGCCCTCATTCTGATTATTATTCTTAAAATACTATTTTAAAGACGCCCAATCTGCGTTGAATTTTTCTATTCCCTTATCTGTTAAAGGATGCTCAATCATAGCCTTGATTACCTTGTAAGGTACCGTTGCAATGTCAGAGCCTGCAAGTGCACAGCGAACAACATCCTGAGGACTTCTTATGCTTGCTGCGATTATCTCTGTTTCTATGCAATGCGTTTCAAAAATTGAAACAATATTCTCAACAAGCTCAACTCCGTCGTCCGAAATATCGTCAAGTCTGCCTACAAACGGGCTTACATATGTCGCACCCGCTTTAGCCGCCAACAACGCCTGTGCCGGTGAGAATATCAATGTTACGTTTGTCTTTATTCCCTTCTTTGATAAAACCTTTACAGCCTTTAAGCCTTCTGCTGTCATAGGTATTTTTATTATAATATTCTTATGTATCTTAGAAAGCTCTTCCGCTTCTTCTATCATTTTATCGCTTTCGGGGCTTATAACCTCAGCACTGATAGGGCCATCAACAATATCTGTTATCTCCTTTACAACTGTTTTAAAATCTCTGCCCTCTTTTGCAATAAGTGACGGATTTGTGGTTACACCGCAAATAACGCCCAAATCGTTTGCCATTTTAATTTCTTCAATGTTTGCTGTGTCAATAAATAATTTCATTATTACCAATCCTTTCTATTTACCAAAACAGAACGCTGTTCACGTATGCACATTATGGTTTTTATCGTATATATTATAATTATTTTCAATCAATAAGTCAAGAATAATCCACAACCTTTCGGGCTATTGTTTACATTTATTTACAAGCCTATATATAAGGCGAGAGTATAATCCAAAAGGCTCAAGGTTACACTCTCGCCATATTATTATAGTAGAAAAGGCATCAAAAAAGATAAAACAAAAAGATTATAAAATTCTGTTAAGCATCAGAATACACGTTGTTGATGATTATTCGTTATCCTCTTCTGGCGGCTGTGGCAAATAATTATGAGGATCTGCTGTTTCCTCATTTAAGCTTATCTCAAAATGTAAATGAGGTTTTTCAAGTGCCTCAGCAGCTGCCGTACTTCCCACCTTTCCTATAGGTGTACCTTTGGTAACATTGTCACCTATTGCCACTTCTGTTCCCTCGGCAAGATTTGAATATATACTTCTAACACCACCATTATGCAAAATTATAACAGTTCTGCCAAACATACCGTTGTCGGTAATCGCCTCCACAGTTCCGTCGGCAACTGCCAACACATCTGTGCCTTCTTCCGCATAAAAGTCAATTCCGTTGTGAGTTCTCCAATCCTTCAAGGTTTCTGAATACACCAGATTATCACCCGAATAATCCTTCACAACCGCTCCGCTTACGGGGAATATAAATGCGTCAGATGAATTCTGTGTCGTATTCTGTTCAGGTTGACCTGAATTATCTTCCGCATTTTGTATGTTTTTCTCCTTATCCGAATCAGACTTTATTTCGCTATCTTCTTGTTGTTTTGCTACAGTAACAGCCTCCTCGTTATAGACAGCATTTAAACCGCTGTCTGCCGTACTCGTCTTTTCTTCTTTGTCCGCAACAGAACTTTCTATTGCAGATTTATCAAACAGATTTTCTGCATCGTTTGCAACGTCATTTGGCACAAATGTCGTCATTATAATTGCAAAGAGTGCTATAACCGCTGTTGATATTCCAAGTACAATCAAATTTTTGGAGTCAAACAGAGAGCCTTTCTTTTTATTATTTTTTGTGTTCACTTATATCACCTCAAAGGTAGTATGAGCAAACAAATGGTATTTTATAACTACATTTTCATAATTTATTTATCATAGCTTATCAGCCATATTCGGCAACAGCTTTCTTTCAAGAATTTCAGCCGTCAGATAAATCACTACAATCACCAACATCAGATAAACAAATTTATCAGACTCCATAAAACTTCCAAACAACAAGGTGCTTCTGTATCCCTCTGCTATCAATGCAACAGGGTTTAACTCCACAATTCTTTTTATGCTTGTATCAAGCATATCCACATTCCAGAAAATAGGAGTCACCCAAAAGCCTATATTTAATGCTACATTTAAAACGTTTTGAACATCCTTATAATATCCGCATAGCAATGACAGTATCTTTCCAAGTGACAGAACATATGCATAACATATTATCACCATAATAATTAAACCCAAAATACCTGATATCGGAGTGTTGTTTAATATGGAAGCAACAACCACAATACTCAAAAAAATAGTATGTGAAAAAAGAGATGACACACAGCGTACATCAGGTAAAATTCTCTTATTAAACCGCATTTTCTTAACAAGAAAAGAATAATCTCTGTAAGATGCACAAACGCTCCTCAATCCATCAGCTGCAAACAGCCAGGCGGAAAGTCCAACCGACAGCCATAAATAATATGGTATGCCGCAAACATCACCGCCGCCAAAGGCAAATGTATACACAAACCTATATACAGCAACCGTAACTAAAGGCTCGGCAATTGCCCATAGGACACCTAATGCCGAGCCTGCATATTTCGATTTAAAATCATTAATTGCAAGCTTGAATATCTCAAGCTTGCTTACAAATATACTTTTCATAACCCAATCACTTTATTATCCAAGCAGGAAGTCCTGTTTGAATTGCGTGCATAATTTTTGTTTTAAAAAACTTGTCCTCTCTGTTGTGTTCTGCAATATATTCCTTCATATCCTGACGCTTGGAATATCCGTCCATAGGACAGGGATTATGCACAATTGGCAAATCCACTTCATTTGCAAAGCCTTTTATCTCACCTTCGGGCAGATATATCATAGGACGTATAACATATATATCCTTTCTTGAAAGATATGTAACAGGTGAAAAACAGTTCAATCGTCCTTCATAAAAAAGCGAGAGAAAAAAAGTCTCTAAAACATCATCATTGTGATGTCCCAATGCAACCTTGTTGCAACCAAGCTCTACCGCCAAGCTATTCACACCGCCCCTACGCATTTTTGCACAGAGCGAGCAAGGATTTTTTTCCTTTCTGACATCAAATATGATTTCAGCAATATCGGTTTTTTCCACAACATACTTAATATTTAGCTTTTGGCACAGTTCCTCAACCCCTGCAAAGCTGACATCGGGATATCCCATATCAAGAGAAACGCCGACAACCTCAAACTTTTTGGGATAAAATCTACGCAATTCCGCAAGTGCAACCAGGAGGGTAAGGCTGTCCTTCCCCCCTGATACTCCAACTGCAATGCGGTCGCCATCCTCAATCATATGATATTCGTCAACCGCACGCCTTACTTTACTTAAAATCTTCTGCAATCTGTTTTCCATATGTCATTATTCTTCTGCACTATCTGCCGAATCGTTACCTTCTGCATTACTGTCAACCTCTGATGTTTCTTCGGCAGCTTCCTCTTTTTTGACGTTTTCAACCGTCAAAATCTTAACTCCGTCAGCAAGTCGCATCAAGCGTACACCCTTGGTAACTCTGCCATAGGTGCTGATTTCTTCGCTTTCCATACGTATAATAACACCCTCTGATGTTATAAGCATAATATCATCATCGGCATCGACTATCTTCATACCTGCAATATTGCCTGTTTCGTCACTGACACGATATGTCATCATACCCTTACCACCTCTGTTCTGACGCTTGTATTCAGAAAGCTCAGAACGCTTGCCGTAGCCGTTTTCACTGACGGTCAACAGCTTGCCGTTTTCGGTTCCGATACACATTCCTATAATATAGTCATCATCATCAAGGGTCATCGCCTTTACGCCTCTTGAAACACGTCCCATATTGCGGACATCTTCTTCATTAAATCTGATTATCTTACCGAAGTGCGACCCCACAAAGACATCAGCATTTCCATCTGTAAGGGCAACACCGATAAGCTCATCATTATCGTCAAGCTTAATGGCAATCTTACCTGCCTTTGGTGCATTCTTGTACTCATCAAGGTCAGTTTTCTTAATTATACCTGCACGAGTGCACATAATAAGACTCTTATCGTCCTCATACTCCCTGATTGGTATAACCGCAGATATGGTCTCATCAGGCTCTACGGCAATGATGTTTACAATAGGCGTACCCTTAGCCTGTCTGCCTGCCTCAGGGATTTCATAGGCTTTTACTCTATACATACGTCCCTTATTGGTAAAGAACAGTATATGTGCGTGGGTTGACGATACAAACATAGTGCTGACAAAATCCTCTTCCTTTGTTGAAAGTCCGATAACGCCTTTACCGCCACGCTTTTGTGCCTTATACACATCAACCGCCATACGCTTAACATAACCTTTATGCGTTAAAGTGATAACATTATTTTCTTCCTCAATCAAGTCCTCTATGTCGATATCATCAACAACAGCCTCAATACCTGTTCTTCTTGAGTCGCCGAACTTATCTCTGATTTCTGTGAGTTCTGTCTTGATTATGTCAAGAACAAGCTTTTCGTCTGCCAAAATATCACTCAAATGCTTGATAAGAGCAATCAAATCGTTATATTCTTTGTCGATTTTCTCTCGCTCCATTCCGGCAAGTCTTGCAAGACGCATATCAAGTATTGCCTGAGCCTGTATCTCGGTAAGATTAAATCTGTCAATCAGCTTTTCTTTAGCATCATTATAACTGCTTCTGATTGTATTTATAACCTCATCAATGTTATCAAGTGCAATTCTCAAGCCCTCTAAGATATGAACTCTCGCCTCAGCTTTTTTCTTGTCAAACCTTGTACGTCTTGTTATAACCTCCTTTTGGAAATCAAGATAATTAACAAGAATTTCCTTAAGGTTTAAAACCTTAGGGTCTGTTTGATTTACAAGGGCAAGCATAATAACGCCAAAGCTGTCCTCAAGCTGAGTGTACTTATACAACTGATTTAAAACTATTTGAGCATTAACACCTGTTTTAAGCTCAACAACAATTCTCATACCGTCACGGTCAGACTCATCTCTAAGGTCGGATATTCCCTCCACACGCTTGTCGTGTACAAGCTCTGCTATCTTTTCGATAAGACGCGATTTGTTTACCATATACGGAATTTCGGTAATCACAATACGCTGTCTGTTTTCCTTCCAATCCTGTATTTCGGCTCTTGCACGCACACGCAGCTTACCTCTGCCCGTATGATAAGCCGCACGAATACCCGACTTGCCCATAATGAGTCCGCCTGTCGGAAAATCAGGACCCGGAATATGCTCCATAAGTTCATCAATAGAAATATCAGGATTGTCAATAAGGGCAATTATACCATCAATAACCTCGCCTAAGTTGTGGGGAGGAATATTGGTAGCCATTCCGACCGCAATACCATTTGAGCCGTTAACCAAAAGATGCGGTATTCTCGACGGCAACACAAGAGGCTCTTTTCTTGTTTCGTCAAAGTTCGGCATAAAGTCAACCGTCTCTTTTTCAATATCTGTCAGCATATTAAGGGACAGCTTGGACATACGAGCCTCGGTATAACGATAAGCAGCAGGCGGGTCACCATCAACCGAACCGAAGTTACCGTGACCGTCAACAGTCGGATACCTCATTGCAAAATCCTGTGCCATACGAACAAGTGCATCATACACAGATGCATCACCGTGGGGATGGTATCTACCCAAAACATTACCTACGGTGGTAGCACATTTACGATATTCCTTGTCGGGTGTAAATCCGTCTTCATACATAGCGTACAAAATACGCCTGTGAACAGGCTTTAAGCCGTCACGTACATCAGGCAATGCACGTCCGACAATAACAGACATTGCATAATCAATGTATGACTTTTTCATTTCGCTGTTTAACTCGACAGGAATAATATTAAGTTTACTTTCATCAAAAATTCCTTCAGGCATAATATTATCTCCTCAATTTAAAAAATACGTTAAATTTTATTTTTACATTTTTTATATATTTCGCCATAAATATTGAATTTCCTTTTTTTAGGCTCAAATTTGCTTTAAATTTTTACTTTTATATCCTTTTTTTGTTCTTTCATATCCTTTTTATGTGTTGATATGTTGATATTCTTAAATATATATTGAAATTTTAATATTGACTACCTAAATCTTTGTGATAAACTAAATATGTAGAAAATCATATATAATACATATAGAAAGGTTGTTTTAATAATGGCTGAATTAAGATACAATCCACTTACAAAAGATTGGGTGATGATTGCCTCACACCGTCAAAACAGACCTCAGATGCCAAAAGATTGGTGTCCGTTCTGCCCGGGTTCAGGCAAGGTTCCCGATAATTTCACCGTTTATAAGTACGACAACGACTTCCCTGCTTTGTCACAAAATCCTCCCGTTCCTGATGATGTTGCAACAGAACTCTATAAAACACGTGAGGCATATGGCAAATGCGAGGTAATTTTATATTCACCAAATCACACAATTACTCTTCCGGAGCTTCCCGTTGAACACATCAGAGAGCTTGTTGATTTATGGACAGAGAGATTTATTGATATCTCAAAAGACGAAAAGATTAAATATGTATTCATATTTGAAAACAGAGGCGACGTGGTAGGCGTTACAATGCCTCACCCTCACGGACAGATTTATGGTTACAGCTATGTTCCCAAAAAGCTTGAGGTCGAAATTGATTCCTCAAAGGAACATTTCAACGAAACAGGCAACTGTCTTTTCTGCGACATATTAAAGACAGAAAAGGAAGTAGGTCAGAGAGTTATTTTCGAGAACGAAGATTTTATTACATTTCTTCCGTTCTTTACCGATTATCCTTACGGCGTATATATTGCGGCAAAATCACACGTTCAGAACTTATCACAATTCAACGACAGACAAAAGGATAATCTTGCCGCAATCCTCAAAGAAACAGCAGGAATGTTGGATTGTCTTTTCGACTATCCTTTCCCATATATGATGTGTATGCACCAGGGTCCTGTAAACACAGAGGACTGCAGCGACTACTTCCACTTCCATATTGAGTTCTTCCCGCCAATGCGTGCCGCAGATAAGCAAAAGTTCAACGCTTCAAGCGAAACGGGTGCCTGGGCGGCCTGCAACCCAACAGCACCTGAGGAAAAGGCAGAAGAATTAAGACAGGCTCACAAGAAGTTTCTTGACAAAATCGCAAAGATATAGTATAAATGATATATGAATATAATATATAAGGAGTACCAATAATGATATCTGAACTTAAGAAACAGTTTTTAGACCTTTTCGGTGGAAGTGATGAAGGAATACGTGTTTTCTCGTCACCGGGCAGAGTAAACTTAATTGGCGAACATACCGACTATAACGGCGGATATGTTTTTCCTGCCGCTTTGACAATGGCAACCACGATAATCGCACGTCCGAGACAGGACAGCATTGTCCGTATGGCAGCAACAGACCTTGACGGCATCGTAGAAGGAAATCTTGACACAATTGAAAATTACAAAAATTTAAGCTGGGGTAATTATCAGTTCGGCGTATTTGACGAATTGAGAAAGGCAGGCTATAACATCTGCGGTGCAGATATGCTCTACCACGATACTACACCCCACGGCGGCGGTCTTTCCTCTTCTGCTGCTATTGAGATATCTGCCGCAATCGCTATGGCTGCTCTCGGCGGTGCAACCGACATAGACAATATCGAAATGGCAAAAATCAGCCAGCTTGCAGAGCATAATTACATAGGGGTAAACTGCGGAATTATGGACCAATTTGCCTCCGCTATGGGTAAGAAAAACCATCTTATCTTCTTGGATTGCAAAACTCTTGATTATCAGCTTGTTCCCATTCAGCTTGACGGTTATAAGCTCGTAATATCAAACACAAACAAAAAGCGTTCACTTGCAGACTCAAAGTACAACGAAAGACGTTCTGAATGCGAAAAGGGTCTTGAAATACTAAAATCAGCAATGCCCGAAAAAACTTGTCTTGGCGAGATTACCGCTGATGAATTTGAACAACACAAAGCTCTTATCACTGACGAAATCATTTTAAACAGAGTGACACACGTTATCTCTGAGGACGACCGTGTGTTAAAGGCAATTGACGCTTTAAAGAATGGTAATCTTGTAGAATTCGGTCAGTTGATGAATGCTTCACACGTTTCCTTACGTGACCTTTATGAAGTTTCTTGTGAGGAACTTGATACACTTGTTGACAGTGCCTTATCCGTCGACGGCGTGTTGGGTTCAAGAATGACAGGTGCGGGCTTTGGTGGCTGTACCGTCAGCCTTGTAAAAGATGAAAGTGTCGACACATTTATCGAAAAGGTCGGCAAAGAATATCTTGATAAAATCGGCTATGCCGCATCATTCTATATCACTGAAATCGGTGACGGCGGCCGCGAAATCTTAGACTAATAAAACTTAAGGCAATAATAAAGTGCTGATACAGAAATTTCATTAATAACAAAAAATTAAAGAAAAAGTCGAAGCTCGTTTTGTGAGCTTCGACTTTTTGCGTAAATTATTTAAAAAATATAACTTATCCTAATTAAGTAATATATCATATTAATTATAAGAACAAATATAGAATAACTATGTATGACTTTTATATATTTACTAAAATATGCACTAAATAACTCTAATATAAATGCAACAGACACCGGAATAGCCATTATATTATATGCAATATAATTCCGAAAATCACCTTTTAATGCTGAACAAATTGCCCTTCCCATATAACAGGTCGGGCAGGGTACATTTGTAAATTTGTATATCAGACAAGTAATATTAAAAACTCTGCATATACCATAGATAACAACAAATAATATTAAAAGTGTTATCTCGTGTCTAAATAACCTTTTAGATGAGTGCCATAACATTGTTAAAGTTTAAATCTTTTGCTTTTTTTGATATTGTAAACCAATCTACAATAGCTAATATACCACATACTCCACCTGTTAAAAGTTTAAGTATGCCCATACCTGTATCACCAATCATAAATCTATCTATTCCCAAAACACCCAAGAAGATGGACACTAAGAGAATTGTTGTTGGATCCTTTAGTTCTATTGTAGATATCAGCGAAAACTTTTCTTCATCCATTGTTCTTAGTTTGTCCTTTAAATACATAATTTTCTCTGCCGGGAAATACTTTTGGTTTGTCATAATAAACATATCAATTTTTTGTTGGTCCATTTTAATCACCTCTTATTTTTTGACATTCACTAAATGTCATTAGCACAATTATATCATCATATAATAGTTTTGTCAAGCAGTAAATGTCAAAGAGGTGATTTTTATGTTTAAAAATAAATCAAAATCGGGAAAAAATAATATTTGTGGAGAAAAAATATATTGTTTAAGAAAGCAACAAACACCCAAAATGTCTCAGCGAATATTAGCAGAAAAAATACAACTCAAAGGACTTGATGTAGACAAAAATGCAATTCAAAGAATTGAAAGCGGAGAAAGGTTTGTTACAGATATCGAAATAAAAATATTGGCAGAAATCTTTAATACATCAGTCGATAATCTTCTAAAATAAGTTTATTCTAATAAAAAAGTCCTCATCGTGTAAAGAAGGGACATATGCATTAAGCTATTCGTATTACAAACATTAAATCAGCTCCATCGCAGTAGGATACAGGCATAACTCCTACATCCTACTCAACGGAGCCAAAATATTATTAATATTCAATAATCAATGATGGAACAATCTAATTCCTGTAAACGCCATTGCAATACCGAACTTATTACAGGTTTCAATTACATTATCATCACGGATAGAACCGCCCGGCTGAGCGATAATGGTTACACCTGATTTTCTTGCTCTCTCTATGTTATCGCCAAACGGGAAGAAGGCGTCAGAGCCTAAAGCCACATCCGTATTCTTCTTTATCCATTCAAGCTTTTCTTCTTTGGTAAATACAGGGGGTTTAACCTTGAAGATTTTTTCCCAAGCACCATCCTGAAGAACATCCATATACTCGTCAGAAATATAGACATCTATGGCATTATCTCTGTCGGCACGCTTAATGCCGTCAACAAACTCAAGATTTAAAACCTGAGGAGCCTGTCTGAGCCACCAAATATCCGCCTTATTTCCCGCAAGTCTGGTACAATGTATTCTCGACTGCTGACCTGCACCTATACCTATTGCCTGTCCATCCTTTACATAGCAAACACTATTTGACTGTGTGTACTTAAGTGTAATCAATGAAATAACAAGGTCACGCTTTTGTTCATCAGTCAGGCTCTTGTTTTCTGTAACAATATTATTGAGCATATCATTGTCAATCTTCAACTCGTTTCTGCCCTGCTCAAAGGTGATACCGAACACCTGTTTTCTCTCTATCGGCTCAGGAACATAATTCTCATCAATCTTTATTATGTTATAACTTCCCTTACGCTTAGCCTTAAGAATTTCAAGAGCCTCATCGGTATAACCGGGTGCAATAACGCCGTCAGATACCTCTTTGGCTATAAGCTGAGCTGTTGCCTTGTCGCACACGTCAGAGAGAGATATGAAATCGCCGAATGATGACATTCTGTCTGCTCCCCTCGCCCTTGCGTATGCATTTGCAAGAGGTGTCATTTCTATACTTTCATCCACAAAATATATCTTTTTAAGTGTATCAGAAAGCGGAACACCAACTGCCGCACCTGCAGGCGACACGTGTTTAAAAGAAGTTGCCGCAGGAAGTCCTGTTGCCGCTTTAAGTTCACGAACAAGCTGCCAACCATTCAACGCGTCAAGCAGATTGATATAACCCGGCTTTCCGCACAAAACCTCAAAGGGAAGCTCTCCCTCATTCACAAAAACCCTTGACGGCTTTTGATTAGGGTTACAGCCGTACTTAAGTTCCATTTCTTTCATTTGAATATCTCCCTTCAAATATTATTTATTTTTGTTTACTATTCTTGTTTCGTATTTGCCTGTCTCTATATCTATGTATCTGACAAATAAAGAAACCTTGTTATCCTCGTTAAG
>CADAVS010000025.1 GCA_902791425.1 uncultured Ruminococcus sp. | reverse complement strand
TTTCTCTTATCTGCAGGGCAAGGAATGATAAGAGATTATTACGCCCATATGCGTTTCCGAGGCAAGTGCCGAGGAAAATTTCGCACGGGCAATTAAATCCGCCGGAGGCATAACGTGAAAGGAACTTTCACGTTATATCCTCCATAACATAATTCATGTTCTTAAATAATATTATAGCATTATAAAAAATCTTGCCACGTTAAAAATATAATACAATAATATTACAGACGTGTAACGCAAAATCGTATAAAGATATAATATTTTTCTTGCAAATAAGGAGTAAAAGTGTTACAATAGAAATGATTGAATATTCTGAGAGGAATGATAATATATGAGCTTTAAAAGTATGATAGAAAAAGTTATCGGCACTTACAGCGACAGGGAGCTTAAAAAAGTTTATCCTATAGCTGATAAGGTTATGGCATATGATGATGAAATGCAGAAAAAGACAGATGCCGAGCTTCGTGCTATGACGGATGAATTTAAAAATAGATTGAAAAACGGTGAAACAACAGATGATATTCTGCCTGAGGCGTTTGCGGTGTGCAGAGAGGCATCTATGCGTGTTTTGGGGATGAAACACTTTTACGTTCAGGTTGTGGGCGGAATTGTTCTGCATCAAGGCAGAATTGCCGAAATGAAAACAGGTGAAGGTAAAACTCTTGTTGCTACATTGCCTGCTTATCTTAACGCATTGACAGGTGAGGGCGTTCACATTGTAACTGTAAACGATTATCTTGCAAAGCGTGATAGTGAGTGGATGGGCAAGCTGTACAACTTCTTAGGCTTAAGTGTCGGTCTTGTTATACACGAAAAGGATAACAAGCAGAGGAAAGAGGCATATGCCGCTGACATTACCTATGGTACAAATAACGAGATGGGCTTTGACTACCTTCGTGATAATATGGTTATATATAAAGATGACAAGGTACAAAGAGGTCACGCCTTTGCTATTGTTGACGAGGTGGACAGTATCTTGATAGACGAGGCGAGAACTCCGCTTATAATTTCGGGTATGGGTGATAAGTCAACCGATTTATACACACAGGCAGACCGCTTTGCAAAGACCTTGAAATATACTAAGGTTGTTGAAACTGATTCAAAGACAGAGGTTGAGGATGAAAAACAGTATGATGATTATGATTATATTGTTGACGAGAAGGCACACACTGCTATTTTAACCCCAAGCGGTATTAAAAAGGCAGAGGCGGCATTTAATATTGAAAACCTTACCGACCCTGATAATATGACGATTTCTCATCATATTAACCAAGCTATTAAGGCGATTGGTGTTATGAAAAGAGATAAGGATTACGTTGTAAAAGACGGAGAGGTTATAATCGTTGATGAGTTTACAGGCCGTATGATGTTCGGCAGACGTTACAGTGACGGCTTGCATCAGGCTATTGAGGCAAAAGAGGGTGTAAAGGTAGAGAATGAGAGCAAAACTCTTGCGACGATTACCTTTCAGAACTTCTTTAGATTATATCACAAGCTGTCAGGTATGACCGGTACGGCACAGACGGAGGAAGACGAGTTCCAGGAAATTTACAAACTTGATGTTGTTGTAATCCCCACCAACAAGCCTATGGCACGTGAGGACTTACCTGACAGCATCTATAAGACGGAGCTTGCCAAGTTCAATGCTGTAATAGACGAGATAGTTAAGGCACACGAAAAGGGTCAGCCTGTTTTGATAGGTACGGTTTCTATCGAAAAATCGGAGCTTTTGAGCAAGATGCTGAAGAAACGCGGAATTGAACATAAGGTGTTAAATGCCAAATTCCACGATAAAGAGGCTGAAATCGTTGCACAGGCAGGCAAAAAGGGTGCAGTGACCATTGCCACAAATATGGCAGGTCGTGGTACGGATATTGTACTTGGCGGTAATGCTGAGTTTATGGCGAAGGCTGAGATGGTAAAGCAGGGCTTTTCTGATGAATTGATTGTTCAGGCGACAGGCTTTGCAGACACGGACGATGAAGAAATCATAAATGCACGTGCCGTATATAAAGAACTTCACGATAAGTTCAAAGAGGAGATAAAGCCTGAACAAGAGGAAGTTTTGGCGGCAGGCGGTCTGTATATAATCGGTACGGAAAGACACGAGAGCAGACGTATTGACAATCAGCTTCGCGGACGAAGCGGACGTCAGGGTGATGAGGGTCGTTCACGTTTCTATCTGTCACTTGAGGACGATTTGATGAGGTTGTTTGCACCTGAGCGTATTAATAAGGTTATGGATACCTTTGGCTTAGAAGAAAACGAGGCAATTGAAAGCAAGATGCTGAGCAATGCAATCGAAACTGCACAGCGGCGTGTTGAGGGCAGAAACTTTGATATCAGAAAGCACGTTTTGCAGTATGATGATGTAAACAATCAGCAGAGAGAAATGATATACGAACAGCGTGACCGCGTGCTTGACGGCGAGAATATGCGTGATTATATTATGAATATGGTAAGCGATACCGTTGCTGAGGTAATAGCCAGATATTCGGCAGTATCTAATATTCCTGAGGAATGGGATTGGGCTGCAATGAAGGAAAACATCAACGCCATATTCGGTGATTTAGGTGCTGCCTTTGATATTAGTGATAATGAGATTGACCATACTACTGCCGAAAGTCTTAAGGAAAGACTTATGGAATATATAGATGCTAAATATGCTGAAAAAGAGGCAGAGTTCGGCGATGCAATGAGAGATGTGGAACGTGTTATTCTCCTCAGAGTTGTTGACGAGAAGTGGATGGAACACATTGACAATATGGAACAGCTTAGACAGGGCATCAACCTCCGTGCCTATGCACAAAGAGACCCCGTTGTGGAATATAAGTTTGAGGCAATGGATATGTTTGAGGAGATGATTAGCTATATTAAAGAAGATACGGTTAAGCTCCTCTTCCACGTTGTTCCTCAGAATAAGATAGAGAGGGTTCAGGTTGCAAAGCCTGTTGCCGAAAACTTAGGCGGTGACGGAACAGTTGCCAAAAAACCGATACGCAAGGTTGTTAAGATTGGCAGAAATGAGCCTTGTCCCTGCGGCAGCGGAAAGAAATACAAGAATTGCTGTCTTGGCAAAGATGAGGCTAACAATTAATTGATAACGATTTAATTTAAGGATGTGATAATGTGATAGCTTTTGACGAATACAAGTCAGGACTTGAAGGAATGGAAAAGGATATAACAGATTTGAGGGATTCACTTTAGCATAGAAAAGACAGAGGCAGAGCTTAAAGAGCTTGAAGAAAAAAGTATGGCACCTGACTTCTATGACGATATGGAGGCGGCAGGTAAAATTCTGCAACAGATAAAGGGTCGTCGTGACAGGCTGGAGAGATATTCTAAGCTAAAGTCCGATTGGGAGGATTTAAGCACACTTGTTGAGCTTGCTATAGAGGAGTCTGACGAGAGCGTTTTAGACGAGGTTAAAACAGGTTACAATAATCTTGCCACCACACTTGAGGATATGAAGCTTGAAACAATGTTATCGGGCAAGTATGACAAAAATAACGCCATTATAACATTGCACGCAGGTGCAGGCGGAACTGAGGCACAGGATTGGTGCGAGATGCTGTATCGTATGTATACTCATTGGGCAGAAAGACGTGGGTTCAAAACCGAAACAATAGACTTTCTTGACGGCGAGGAGGCAGGACTTAAAAGTATCACCTTTCTTGTCGAGGGGCTTAATGCATACGGGTATGCAAAATCTGAAAAAGGCGTACACAGACTTGTGAGAATTTCGCCTTTTGACTCTGCTGCAAGAAGGCATACGTCTTTTGCATCGGCTGAGGTTATGCCTGAGATTGATAATGATATTGATGTTGAGATAAATCCTGATGATTTAAAGATAGACACCTATCGCTCAAGCGGTGCAGGCGGTCAGCACATCAATAAGACAGAGTCGGCAATCAGAATAACACATATTCCGACAGGAGTTGTGGTTACTTGCCAGAACGAGCGTTCGCAGCACAAAAACAAGGATATGGCTATGAAGATGCTGAAATCAAAGCTTATAGAAATTGCCGAGCGTGAACAGAAAGAGAAAATCGAGGACTTAAAGGGTGTTCAGCTTGACATAGGCTGGGGAAGCCAGATACGTTCTTATGTTTTTCATCCTTATACTATGGTTAAGGACCATAGAACAAATTATGAGGTAGGCAATATCAATGCTGTTATGGATGGTGATATTGACGGATTTATCAATGCGTACCTTATTGCAAAATCAAGAGGAGAACTGTAAGAGGAGAATATAAATATGTTTGAGAAACTTTCTTTTATTGAACAGCAATATGATAAACTTGCTGAAAGAATAAGCGACCCTGAGGTTATAGCCGACCAGGAAACCTGGAGAAAACTATGCAAAGAACATTCGGATATGACTCCTATCGTTGAGAAATACAGAGAATATAAACAGAATAAAAATACCATTGATGATGCTGAAGTTATGATGAATGACCCTGATACAGATAAAGAGTTCAAAGAAATGCTTGTTGAAGAGGTAAAAGAGGCTAAAGTCAATATTGAACGCATAGAAGAAGAACTTAAGATTTTGTTATTGCCGAAAGACCCCAATGACGATAAGAATGTTATCGTTGAAATTCGCGGCGGAGCAGGCGGTGATGAGGCGGCTCTCTTTGCGGGGGACTTGTTCCGTATGTATTCTATGTATGCGGACTCTAAAAGATGGAAAACCGAGGTTCTGAACATCAGCGAAATCGGAATAGGCGGTATCAAGGAAGTCACCTTTATGATAGAGGGTGAGGGTGCGTACAGCAGACTAAAGTTTGAAAGCGGCGTACACAGAGTTCAGCGTGTTCCCGAAACGGAGTCAAGCGGAAGAATACACACATCAACAGTAACAGTTGCCGTTCTTCCCGAAGTTGATGATGTTGAGGTTGAGATAAACCCCGACGATTTACAGATAGACACTTATCGCTCCAGCGGAGCGGGTGGTCAGCACGTTAACAAAACCGAGTCGGCAATCAGAATAACACATATACCGACAGGTATAGTAGTGGCTTGTCAAGACGAGCGTTCACAGCATAAAAACCGTGAAGCTGCTATGAAGATGTTGCGTTCGAGATTATACGACAAGATGGAACAGGAGAGAAACGCATCAATTGCCGCCGACAGAAAGAGTCAGGTTGGTACAGGGGACAGAAGTGAGAGAATAAGAACTTACAACTTCCCACAGGGCAGAATTACCGACCACAGAATTGGTTTGACTCTGTACAAGCTTGAACAATTTATGAATGGCGATATTGATGAAATAATAGACGCACTGATTACAACCGACAGAAGTGAAAAGCTCAAGGCTCAGGCTGACGAGGTATAATATACCGACGATAATAAAAGAAGGTTATATTTATGGAAACAAAACTGCTTACAACTGATGAAGAAAGTTTAAAAATTGCCGCGGAAATTCTTAAAAACGGGGGCAATGTCATTTTTCCCACAGAAACAGTATATGGACTCGGTGCTGATGCATTAAACCCCGAGGCTGTAAAAAACATTTTCAATGCAAAGGGCAGACCTGCCGACAATCCTTTGATAGTTCATATCAGCTCTCTTGATATGCTCATAGACATAGCGGAGGAGGTCCCCGAAAACGCAAAGCAGTTAATGGAAAAATATTGGCCCGGCCCGTTGACAGTTATTCTCAAGAAATGTAAAAATGTTCCATATGAAACAACTGCGGGACTTGACACTGTTGCAGTGAGAATGCCAATAAATCAAGTTGCAAATCGTTTGATAGAGCTTGCCGGTATACCCGTTGCAGCTCCAAGTGCCAATCTTTCGGGCAAGCCCAGCCCTACAACCGCACAGCATTGCATAGATGATATGCTTGGCAGAGTTGATGCAATAATAGAGGGTGAGGACTGTGAGTATGGTGTTGAGTCCACTGTCATTGATTTAAGCGGTGAAAAACCCATATTATACAGACCGGGAGCGGTAACCCTTGAGGAGTTGGAGGAGATTTTAGGTGAAGTAGAGGTAAGCGTTTCGGCTAAAGAAAACGAAACGCCAAAATCGCCCGGGCTTAAGTACAAGCATTATTCCCCTAATGCAAAGGTTGTTATTCTGGCAGGTAATTGGGAGCAGGTTGAATGTTTTATAAAGGTGAAAACCGACCTGTCCCGAATAGGTATGCTTGTGTTTGATGAGTTCCCTAAAATTCACGGAGTTAAGTGTATTTCATTGGGAAGCTTAAAGAATCCGTATGATGCAATGCATAAATTATTTTGGGCATTGCGAGAGATGGACAAAATGGGAATTATGACAGTATATGCACCTGAGATTGCAGATAAAGGTGCGTGGAGTGCTGTCAGGAACAGGTTATACCGTGCGGCAGGCAACGAAATTATAAATCTGTCAAAGGGAGATGCAAAAAAAATTCTTTTTGTTTGTACGGGGAATACTTGCAGAAGTCCTATGGCAGAGGCAATATTTAATAAGATATGCAAAGAAAAAAATATAAACGCCGTAGGAGAGTCGGCAGGTGTATATGCTGACGGAAGCTTGGTTTCTGCCAATGCCGCAGAGGCAATTAAGGAATATAACATTGATATTTCAGAACGTATATCCAAAAATATAAATAAGGATATGATTGAGAATGCAGACTTGATACTGACGATGTCTGTATCACATAAAATGGCGTTAAACTATGCCTTTGGTGATAGTGATAAGATTTATACAATAGCAGAATTTATCGGCGAAAATCAGGATGTTGCAGACCCATTCGGAGGCACCTTGGAGGACTACAAAAATTGCAGGGATATGCTTTATTCTATGATTGAGAAAGTGGCAGAAAAAATATGATAAAGTTTGAACTTTTATCAAAGGAAAATATTGACGGAGTGTGGGAGCTTGAGAAAATATGTTTTGATTCCCCTTGGACTTATAAGATGTTCGAGAGTGAAATTGACAACAATATCTCAGTTTACATTGTGGGTATAGATGAAGAAAACGGCGAGGTTGTTGCATATGCAGGCGTATGGCTGATGTATGACTATGGCGATATTACAAACATTGCCGTACATCCCGACTATCGCAGAGAGGGTATTGCACGGAAGATGCTGGATACTGTGATAAATATATGCAAAGAAAAGAAAATCGAGAGACTGTGCCTTGAGGTCAAGGAGTCAAATATATCGGCAATAAAGCTCTATGAAAGTTTTGGCTTTAAAACTGACGGAGTACGTAAACGCTACTATCAAAATAAGTATGATGCGTACTTAATGTCACTTGACTTGACAAAGGATTAGATTTGCAAATCGGAAAAATCGGAAAGGTAGATTATATGAAAATACTTGCGATAGAAAGTTCGTGTGACGAAACGGCGGCGGCTGTTGTGGAAAATCGCACAAACGTATTATCAAATGTGATTAACACACAGATTGAACTTCATAAGCTATACGGAGGTGTTGTGCCTGAAATCGCATCAAGAAATCATATAGAAAATATAAGTACGGTAGTGGACAAGGCTATGTATGAAAGCGGATTGTCCTTTGATGAAATAGACGCTATTGCGGTTACATACGGTCCCGGACTTGTGGGTGCTTTGCTTGCGGGGGTGTCCTATGCCAAAGGCTTGTCGTATGCAATGGGTAAGCCTCTGATACCCGTTCATCATATAAAGGGACATATTTCTGCAAACTATATTGAAACACCTGAGCTTAAGCCCCCGTTTATCTGTCTTGTTGCATCAGGCGGACACAGCCATATAGTAAACGTAAAAGGCTATGCCGAATATGAAGTATTGGCGAGAACCCGTGATGATGCCGCGGGGGAAGCCTTTGACAAGGTTTCAAGAGTATTGGGGTTTGGATATCCCGGGGGTCCCGCCATACAGAAAGCTGCCGAAAGGGGAAATCCTGAGGCAATACACTTCCCTCGTGTGAACTTAAAGGATAATGGCTTTGACTTCAGCTTTAGCGGTGTAAAAACTGCGGTTCTGAATTATATAAATAATGCAGAACAAAAAGGCGAGAAAATCAATAAATATGATATTGCCGCCTCTTTCCAGGAGGCAGTGGTTGATGTTCTGTCAGAACACCTTATCGAATGTGCCAAGCTTACGGGTGCGGACAAGGTGGCATTGGCAGGCGGAGTTGCGGCAAATGTTCCGTTGCGTGAGCGTGTCAAGAGCAAGGCGGCAGAGGCGGGAATGGGTTTTTATTTTCCCAATATGAAGCTATGCACAGACAATGCTGCAATGATTGGCTGTGCGGCGTTTGCTGAATACGAGAGCGGCGTTGTCGCAGATTTAAGCCTTAATGCAATCGCAAACTTGCCACTTTAATTGTTATATATAATCATAAATTACGGACATAAAAACGGCAATTTTAATTGTCGTTTTTGATTTTAAAAAATTTTCTAAAAATTTAAAACATTTTGATATATAAAATTGTATTATATATGAGAATGTTTTTGGGGGTGACATTTGGTGAATAATTCAATAAGGTCTTCTGCCGAAGTGGCTGATGTATACAATAAATTTGTTGACACAGTATACAGAGTGTGCTTTATGATGCTTAAAAATGAGAGCGAGACAGAAGACGCAACCCAAAACGTCTTTATTAAATATATGAATTATGAAAAAAAGTTTGCATCTGATGAACACGTCAAAGCGTGGCTCATTGTGACGGCAAAAAATGAATGTAAAAATATGCTTAAGCATTGGTTCCATTCAAAACGAACGCCCATTGATGAGGTAAAAGAAGGTTCATACGAGGATAGGAACAAAAATGAAGTTCTGGAGCAAGTGATGAAGCTTGATAAAAAATACAGAGTCCCCCTATATCTGTATTATTATGAAGGCTACTCAACGCTTGAAATATCGGATATGCTGGGCATAAAACATTCAACTGTAAGAACTCATATGGCTAAGGGCAGGGAAAAACTAAAATTGTTGCTTGAGGAGGATGGATATGAAGATTGATGACTTAAATAAATGCTTTGATGCGGTTGCTCCGTCTGAGTCGTGTAAGGAAAGAATGTTATATAATGTTTTAAGCAGTAAAAATACTGTTAAAACAGGATTTCTTACACTCAAACGTTGCTCTGCGGTATTAGCGGCATTTGTATTTATCGCAGGAATATCCTATGGATACACCAAGTTAAATAACTTAGGTGTAAACAAAATTATTGCAAATGTGACTGAGGATACCGACAACAATGACAATAATGAAAATAACGGGATTGTCGAAAATAAAACTTCAGTAAATACAGATAATGAAAACATAGGAGATGCTGTAAATTCAAGTGAAAAATCTTCTGAAAGTATAAGTAACAGCGATAAAGCATCTTCAGTAAGAGGAAGTAATAGTAAAGAGAAGGCAGCTGCTCCGTCAAAAAAAGAAGAGAGCAACACAGAAAAGAGCAAACAGGAGCCAAAAACCGAAGGTGATAAAAGCCTTGACAAAAATATAATCGTAGCTCAGGCAGATGTGGTTGAGAACGGTTATCCAATGATAGCAAGAAGTATGCCTCAAGAAGATAACGCGGCAAGCGGCGGCGGAGCACAGGCTCAATCGAGTGAGATTGATAATGAAGTGAGTGTGGCGTCGGCTGCCGATTTTGGCGTTGATTTAGAAGAGGAAGAAGATAAAGAGGATGAAAAAGAGGAAGAAGATGAGGAAAAAGACGAAATAACCGCAGAAGAAGAAACGCAGACAGCCGAGTAGGCTTGATGTAATTTTATAGAATAATTGCTCTTCGCCCATATGTAGGGGACGATGCCCACATCGTCCCGAAAAACCAACCATATTAACAGAAATTATTTTAGATTATGCGGAGAGTTTTCTGCATTTTACAATAATGTAATTATACAGATTTACAAAAGAGAAAGGATAATGTAAGATGAAAACAAGAAAAATTATAGCGTTGTTTGTTGCTTTATTATTGGCTATAAATACGTTTGTTGTCTATGGCACAGAAGCTGAGCCCTATGATTTGGAGAGCATAATCATAAGCGTAAAGCAGAAAGCACAGATTGATGATACATTGAGTGAGTTTGAAATTCACACCCTTTCTGAAGACGGCAATAAATTGTACAATCTCTCCTGGAATGACAAATACGAGTGTGAGTATGTATATATACAGTGTGACAGCAAAGGCAGAGTGTCGTATTATAACCATTACGATATGCAAAACATAACTGAAAAAACACAGGAAATAACATATGCGGATGCTGTGGAATTTGCGGACAGCTTTATACACAAATTGGCACCTGAGTTATTTGAAGATGAGAAAGACTGTCTGGTGAGAGAGGTTCAGGAGGACCGGGAATTATCAGACAGTGTTGATATAGTCTATAACAGGATGCACAACGGAATTATGGTTGAGGATAATACAGCGACAGTTGGCGTGGAAAAATTTGATGATAAATTTTGTATAAATTATGCGAGCATCAATTACGATTATGACACTGCTTTTGAAGACGGAACAGTGTCAATAGAAAACTATCAGGAGGCATACAAAAACGCATTTCCTGTGGAGCTTGCATACAGGGATATAAATATAGGCTATAGAGATGCGGAGAATATTAAAACTGCTTTATTGTATAGAAATAAAGAAAACGAGTTTGGATATATACTTGCATCTGACGGTAAAATTGCAGAAAAAGATACAGACAGCGAATTATATGCCAACAGAAATGACAAGCTTGAGGCAAGCGAGGATATTAGCGATTCGTCAGGCGGCGGAGGAAGTATGCTGTCCGACAAGGAGCTTGCAGAAATAAAGAACATAGAGGGTCTGATAGACGAAGAAAAAGCACTTGAAGGGGTAAAACGGATACCCGGTATAGAGATTGACGGCGAATATAAGATAACCTATTCCGACATAAGAAAGGAAAAGGATGGGTATTATATGTCCTTAAATCTGGAAAATGAAAATGAGGATAAAGCTTTCTATGCATCAATATATCTTGATGCAAAGACGGGTGAGTTAATCAGATACTCAAATAGTTATAATATCGACAATAAAAAAGATGTATCAGCAATTGATATAAATAATGCCAATATAAAAATTAATGAATTTTTAGACTATGTTATTTCCGCAAAGAGAAAAGATTATATCGAGGATTATGAAAAAACAGACGGAGCTTTGGTAACTAAAAAGTACAGCAGAGCAGTAAATGGTATTAAATATATTGATGATTCGATATATTTAGATTATGATACCGAAGATAATAAAATTGTCAGCTATCGTTATGACTTTGAAGAAAATGCGGTATTTGATAATCCCGAAACTGGAATCTCGGCAGATGATGCATATGAGGCTATGCTTAAGATTAATCCTATTGAGCTGAGATATGTAAAGACTGACGGTGTATACAAGCAGTGCTATACGTTAGACGATAAGTATATCCAAATAGATGCTTTTACGGGTGAAAAGTTTGACATAACACATAAGGCTTTAAGTATGTTTGAGTATAACGATATAGAAGGACATTGGGCAGAGGGTGCTATCAAAGGATTGGCTGAAAAGGGAATCGGACTGAATGATGAGTGTTTTTCACCTGATGACGAGATAAGCCAGGAGGAGCTGCTGAAATTGTTTGCGGCAGGCATCTGGTATGTGGAATGTTTGAATTATGATACCAAGCAGTTATATAGTCGTGCTTTGAGGAGCGGAATAATAGAAAAAGGCGAAATTTCCGCTGATAATTCGGTTAAAAGAGGAGATGCATTCAAATATATAATAAGGATGAGCGGCTTGGAAGAAGTAGCTAATCTTCAGGGAATATTTAAAGTAGAGTATGCCGATAGGGATGAAGTATCTGACGAACTTTTGGGATATGCGGCTATTCTCAGCGGTATGAAGGTAATCAGCGGTGACGGCGGATATTTAAGACCTAACGATAACATAACCCGTGCCGAGGCGGCAACTGTACTGTATAACTATATGAACAGATAGAGAAAAAGCTCTGTAAAATAATTTTGCATTGAACAGCCGTATGTCGAATGGTACGTACGGTGTTGTGGAAGGGGCGATTAACTTCGCCCTATTCTATTTTTCTTAAAAATATTTGTAATCAGAAGAATATCACTTACTGTCTTAATTTCTAACAAAAACCCATATCATAAAAGTATAGTTTAAGTATTGTAATTATTAAAACTATGTGTTATAATAATTATGCCAAACTAATTTAATATATTTATTATCTTATAACACAATTGTCTATTTTTATATTTAAAACCATTCAGAAATAATTTGATAAAAATGCAAATTCCCTTCTGAATGGTGTGTTATTCACATATATTTAATTAGTTTGGCGACTATCGGAGTTTGCGTTTTTTGTGCGTCTGCTTCGGTGGGCGCACTTTTTATTTATGGAGGGCATAACGTGAAAGTTCCTTTCACGTTATGCCTCCGGCGGAATTAATTGCCCGTGCGAAATTTTCCTCGGCAATTGCCTCGGAAACGCACATGGGCGTAATAATCTCTTATCATTCCTTGTCCTGCGGATAAGAGATATTTAATTACTATTTGTGCCGACGCAGGACGGCGGAATGGAGATTATTATGCCTGATTACAAAAAACTTTATTTTTCACTGTTCAATGACGTATCCGATGTTATTAAAGCACTTCAAAAGGTTCAGCAAGAAACGGAGGAAAGATACCTCTCCTCCTGCGAAGAAGATGATGACGAAACACAAAAGCGTGTACCCTTTACACTTCACAATTCCTCGCAAAAATAAGCTGTACGGAATTTGATTTCCGCACAGCTTATCCGGCTACTTTTTATTCAAATATTTCTTCAAATACTTTCCTGTATATGACTTATCCGACTTGGCAACCTGTTCAGGTGTGCCGCAAGCGACAATCTCGCCGCCTCTGTCACCGCCTTCGGGTCCTAAATCTATTATATAGTCCGCCGTCTTTATCATATCCAGATTATGCTCAATAACAACTACGGTATTGCCTGCGTCAACCAACTTTTGCAAAACCTCCGTCAGCTTGTGAACGTCAGCCGCGTGAAGTCCCGTTGTAGGCTCGTCAAGCACGTATATAGTCTTACCCGTACTCCTTTTGGAAAGCTCGGTTGCAAGCTTAACCCTTTGTGCCTCGCCGCCTGATAAAGTGGTTGACGGCTGGCCTATCTTTATATATCCAAGCCCAACATCACACAGGGTTTGCAATTTGCGTGCTATCTTTGGAATATTGGCAAAGAACTCGCACCCCTCTTCCACCGTCATTTCAAGGACGTCATATATACTTTTGCCTTTATATTTGACCTCAAGAGTTTCCCTGTTATATCTCTTTCCGCCACACACCTCGCAGGGAACATACACATCAGGCAGAAAGTGCATCTCAATTTTGATTATGCCGTCACCCATACAGGCCTCACATCTTCCGCCTTTAACATTGAAACTAAATCTGCCTGCACCATATCCCCTTGCCTTTGCCTCTGCTGTCATTGCAAAAATGTTTCTGATATCACCGAACAGTCCCGTATAGGTTGCAGGATTACTTCTCGGTGTTCTGCCAATTGGCGATTGGTCAATATCAATAATCTTATCAAGGTTCTCGAGTCCCTCAATCTTCTTATATTTACCCGGCACACGCTTTGCGTTGTTGAGTTCGTTTGCAAGAGCCTTGTACAATATTTCGTTTATAAGAGAGCTTTTTCCGCTCCCCGAAACGCCTGTCACACAAGTAAATGTTCCAAGAGGTATTTTTACATTTATATTCTTGAGATTGTTTTCAGCCGCTCCCTTTATTACAAGATTTTCACCTGTTCCTTTTCTTCTTTCTTTTGGAACGGGAATTTCAAGCTTTCGGCTGAGATACTGACCTGTGACAGACCTTTCGCACTTCATTATATCCTCTGCTGTGCCTGTTGCGACAACTTCGCCGCCGTGAACACCTGCACCGGGACCGATATCTATTATATGGTCCGCCGCAAGCATAGTGTCCTCGTCGTGCTCTACCACAAGTAAGGTATTTCCCAAATCACGTAATCTTTTCAATGTTTCAATCAGTTTGTCATTATCTCTTTGATGCAGACCTATACTCGGCTCATCAAGAATATAGATTACACCCATCAGACTTGAGCCTATCTGAGTTGCAAGTCTTATTCTCTGTGCTTCACCGCCTGAAAGCGTACCCGCACTCCTTGAAAGCGTAAGGTAATCAAGTCCCACATCAACCAAAAAGCCTAAACGGCCTTCAATCTCTTTTAATATATTCTTTGCAATAATACTTTCCTTATTTGTAAGCTTGTTGCCAAGCTGTTTAAAGAAGTTAAGAGCATTTACTACCGACATATTCGTAACCTGATTTATATTCAGACCGTCAACAGTCACCGCAAGAGTCTCGGGCTTAAGTCTTGCTCCGTGGCAGTCCGGACAGGGCATATTTACCATATAGCTTTCTATCTCCGCCTTTGCCCACTCGGAATTTGTTTCTTCTCTCCTTCTTTCAAGGTTCGGGATTATACCTTCAAACTTCGCATATTGTGTTCCGCTGGCATACTTTCTTTGGTATGTCAGCTTTAGCTTTTCGCCCTTGGTACCATATAGAATTATATCCAAAATCTCCTCAGGCAAATCCTTGATGGGTGTATCTAAACTAAATCCGTATCTCTCCGCCATACCCTCATAGTACATACGCGATATGCTGTTCTTTTCTGTTCCGGTCCAGCCTGATGCAGTAATTGCCCCCTGATTTATACTAAGGCTTCTGTCGGGAATAATCAAATCGGGTGATGCCATAGTTATAGAGCCAAGACCCATACAAGTAGGACAGGCACCGTAGGGAGTATTAAACGAGAACATTCTCGGTGTCAGTTCCTCTATGCTGATACCGCAATCATCACAGGCGTAATTCTGGCTGAAGGTAAGCTCGTTTTCGCCTATTACATCAACGGTTACTATGCCATCAGCCATCTTTAATGCTGTTTCGACAGAGTCGGTCAGGCGTTTGGAAATACCCTCCTTCACAACAATTCTGTCAACCACTATATCTATATTGTGTTTTTTCTGCTTATCAAGCTTTATAGGCTCGCCGCTGAGCTCATACATCTCGCTGTCTACACGGACTCTGACAAAGCCCTTTTTTCGTGCATCATCAAAGGTTTTTACATACTCGCCCTTTCTGCCTCTGACAACAGGCGACATAATCTGTATTTTGGTGCCTGCGGGAAGTTCAAGAATTGCATCAATTATCTGGTCAATGGATTGGGGCGAAATCTCTTTGCCGCATTTTGGGCAATGAGGTATTCCTATATTTGCAAACAAAAGTCTGATGTAATCATATATTTCTGTCACGGTTCCCACGGTTGACCTGGGGTTCTTGCTGGTTGTTTTTTGGTCAATGGAAATCGCAGGCGAAAGTCCGTCAATTGACTCCACATTAGGCTTGTCCATCTGTCCCAAAAACTGTCTTGCATATGCTGACAGTGATTCGACATATCTTCTCTGTCCTTCGGCATATATTGTTTCAAAGGCAAGCGACGACTTTCCCGAACCGCTCAAGCCCGTTACAACAACTAATTTATCTCTCGGTATCTCAACTGAAATATCTTTTAAGTTATTCTCTTTTGCACCTTTAATAACTATGTTTTTATTCATAAATTCTCCTCCAATCGGCGAATTTCATCTCTTATCTGTGCCGCAAGCTCAAATTGCAGCAACTCTGCGGCTTTCTTCATCTCGGTTGTAAGTTCCGCAATGGTGTGCTGTATATCCTTTTCTGTATTAGCAGACGCAATGCCCTTCGAGTCGGAAACCGCCTTTGTCGCTTCGATGACTTCGCTGACACTCTTTTTGATTGTCTTGGGAACAATACCATTCTTTATGTTATATTCAGATTGTATTCCCCTACGCCTGTTTGTTTCATCTATTGCACGCTGCATTGAACCTGTAATGTTATCGGCATACATCAAGACCTTGCCGTTTGCATTTCTCGCCGCACGGCCGATTGTCTGTATCAATGATGTTTCGCTTCGCAAAAATCCCTCTTTGTCTGCATCCAGAATTGCAACAAGAGATACTTCGGGTATATCCAAACCCTCTCGCAAAAGGTTTATTCCTACAAGAACATCAAACACGCCAAGTCTTAAATCTCGGATTATCTCCATTCTTTCGATTGTATGAACGTCAGAATGTAAATATCTTACTTTAACACCCATATCCTCAAGATATTCGGTCAATCTCTCCGCCATCTTTTTGGTGAGTGTTGTCACAAGCACTCTTTCATCTTTTTCTGCTCTTGTAACAATTTCGCCGTACAAATCATCTATCTGTCCCGTAATAGGTCTTATTTCTATTTCGGGGTCTAACAGCCCCGTGGGTCTTATTACCTGCTCCACCACTGCTGTGGAATGTTCCTTTTCAAACTGTCCCGGTGTGGCACTTACAAATATTGCTTGATTTAACTTATTATAAAATTCATCAAAGGTCAATGGTCTGTTGTCAAAGGCTGACGGCAATCTAAAGCCGTATTTTACAAGGCTTTCCTTTCTGGACCTGTCACCTGCGTACATTGCCCCAACCTGCGGCAAGGTAACGTGTGATTCGTCAACAAAAAGTAAAAAATCTTTCGGAAGATAATCCATAAGCGTAAAGGGAGCACTCCCGGGAGCACGTCCGCTTATGTGACGTGAATAGTTCTCTATACCGTTACAAAATCCCGTTTCCAGCATCATTTCTATATCATAGTTTGTCCTCTGTTCCAACCTTTGAGCCTCAACAAGCTTGCCCTGCTCCTTTAACTCCTTAAGCCGTTCCGCAAGCTCCGCTTTAATGCTCTCAATAGCTGACAGTCTTTTCTCCTCCGTTGTTACATAGTGAGAGGCAGGGTATATGGCAATATGATTTCTCTCTGCAACAAGTTCGCCTGTTACAGGGTTAAAATCATATATTCTGTCGACCTCATCACCAAAGAACTCTATTCTCACCGCGTGCCCCGACGAGTCAGACGGGAACACGTCCAGAACGTCACCTCTGACACGAAATTTATTTCTCGAAAAATCTATATCGTTTCTCTCGTACTTTATCTCAATAAGTTTTGCGATAACATCGTCACGCTCTCTGACAGTTCCCGGGCGGAGTGACACAACCATATTATTGTAGTCTATCGGGTCACCCAAACCGTAAATACAAGAAACGCTGGCAACAATGATTACATCTTTTCTTTCAAACAATGCTGAAGTCGCACTGTGACGTAATTTGTCTATCTCCTCATTGGTGGAGGCATCTTTCTCTATATAAGTATCAGAGTGGGCAATGTATGCTTCAGGCTGATAATAGTCATAGTATGACACAAAGTATTCAACCGCATTATTGGGAAAAAGCTCTTTAAATTCACTGCACAGCTGTGCGGCAAGTGTCTTATTGTGTGCAAGAACAAGAGTAGGCTTTTGAACCTCTGCAATAACATTCGCCATTGTAAAGGTCTTACCGCTACCCGTAACACCAAGAAGAGTTTGGAATTTCTCGCCGGAACGCAGACCTTGTACCAAATTTTTTATAGCCTGCGGTTGGTCGCCGCTTGGCTTATACTTTGAAACAACCTCAAACTTCATTACACAAAACCTCCTGTGAACAATACCCTAACTTAGAAGTATATCATATAATATACCTTGTTGCAAGAGTTATATTGTGCCATATGTGAAATAATTTTCTGCAGTTGTCAAACATATGTTACATTTACATCCAAAAAAGTGATAACATAGTTTTGCTTAAATCCCATAACTACTTTTAAACTTAAATCGGATTG
>CADAVS010000024.1 GCA_902791425.1 uncultured Ruminococcus sp. | reverse complement strand
AATATTCGGCGGCAGCTCCGTCTCTGACTATTGTCTGAATGTCCTTCCAAGGCATTTGATATTTAGAAATTGGATTGTGGGATATATTCTTCATTTTTGTACGCATAAATGTGTCATATAACATAGATTACCCCTCACTTTCATTTGCGGCATATGTGTATTCGGCATAGCTAAATCTCCAACCATATATATTAGAGCTGCTTTCTGTATCATACCCCAAAATGCCATAATCAAAGAATAGTGAGTATATCATATTGGATTTGGGTGTAAAGTCAAAGTCACTTATTAATGCAGTGCTGTCTGCTGATACAGAGAGAACAGTTGGCGTGCTACCCGACAAGAAGTCTACCTGAATAAAATTCCCAACTTCAGCCACAGGCAAAATAAGAGTCGTATTATCCTGAGGGCCTATGTCATATACAGTATTTTTTGATAGGACATCAGGAACTAATATATTTTCCGGGTGTGAAATTATTAGTCCGTTTTCGCCAGTTTCAGTAATAATTATTGTTGTGGTTTTTTGCGGAATAGCTGTTTTTACATCAGGTAGCATAAGCTTGACTTCTTTATGATTTGTGAAGTTTGCATCATTTTCTAAGTCAGAGGTATATGCGGGAATAATTCTATACCCACCACTTTCTAACATAATCATAGGGTTATCCTTTTCTATACGGCCCCCTGAGGGTGAGCCGAGCGGAGGGTCAGTGACGGTCTTTATTCCGCCAAACCTAGCTAAGCTATATCCATTACATTTGTCGACTTTTGCATCATCCAATTCCGAAATATCTTTAAGAAGCTCTTGCTTTAGGGTGTCATTAGCCGATATGTAATTATCCTGTATCTCCCTGGTTGATTTTTCCAAAGCACTTAGTATTGATGTATCATTATCTTTGCGAAGGGAGATTTCCTCATCAAGAGTTTCCTTAAGGGTTTTGTCTTCAGAATAGTCAATATCATTTGCCGAGTGCCGTTCTTCGTTGCCGGCAGTGTGGCTTGTTATTCTTGATGACAATGCTGTGCTTAGCTTATCGCATAATTTATTGGCGAATGAAATATACCAATTATCGTTTGGCGATGAAGCATAGATTTTGTTTTTAACATCATACCATAATGACATTAAATCACTCCTTTATAAAAAATTTTCCGTCTGTAGTTTTAATTATATATAATACCAAGTGTCATTTAATGCCATAGCTCTATAAAATAATTCAAGAAAAAAGGACTAAGCCTTGAATGACTTAGTCCTTAGATAAGTTGCTTAATTTTTATTATTCTTCTGAAGATACAGCGTATTTAGCTGCAAGATTGGCAATGGTTCCGTCTGCCAAAAGCTTGTCTATAACAGTGTTGATTTTTTCAAGAAGCTCTGTGTTGCCCTTTGCAACAGCAATAGCATACTGTTCTTCTTCAAAAGCATTGTCGTCCTTAACGATTTTTAAGCCCTCGTTATCAGAAATGTATTTCTCGGCAGTAGCCAAGTCAATAACAACAACGTCAGCCTTGCCGTTTACAAGTTCCATAACAGCGTCTGTACCCTTTTTGAAGGATTCATACTTGTAACCCATCTCAGAGATACAAACTTCGCCTGTGTAACCCTGGATAACAGCAATCTTCTTGTCAGCGATATCAGCGGCAGAAGCAACGTCTGAATCTTCCTTAACAATCATAACCTGTGTAGCCGTGTAATAAGGATTTGAGAAGTCAACAGATTCTTTTCTCTCGTCAGTAATTGTCATACCTGCGATAGCGGCATCAATCTGACCGTTCTGAAGAGCAACTAACAATGAGTCGAATTCCATATTGTTAATTTCAGCCTTCATACCATTGCTCTCAGCAATTTCCTTAGCGATTGCCATATCAATACCATCGAATTGGCCTATTACGCCGCCGCTTGTTGAAACAAATTCAAACGGAGGAAATTCAGCGTTTGTACCGAATGTAATGGTAGAGGCAACAGCCTCATTGGTTTTTGCAGTATCATTTGCTGCACCACAGCCTGCAAATGACATAACTACGAGTGCAAGTGCGGCAACAAGTGCCATAACTTTTGTGAGTTTTTTCATTTTGAAGTTCTCCTTTATAAAAAATATTTATTACAAGGGAAAAAACCCTGTAAGACAATAATTATAAAACCTTGCTTAAAAACGCCTTTGTTCTGTCGTTTTTCGGCGAAGAAAAAACCTCATCGGGAGTACCGCTCTCAGCGATAATGCCGTCGTCCATAAATAGTATTCTTGTACCAACCTCACGGGCAAAACCCATTTCGTGAGTGACAACAACCATTGTCATACCCGATTTTGCAAGCTCCTTCATAACGTCAAGCACCTCGCCGACCATCTCGGGGTCTAATGCGGAGGTAGGTTCGTCAAACAGCATAATCTCAGGCTCCATTGCAAGGGCTCTCGCAATGGCAACCCTTTGCTTTTGCCCGCCCGAAAGCTGTGCCGGATATGCGTCAGCCTTATCCAATAAGCCGACTTTTTTAAGAAGCTCCTTGCCTTTTTCCTGAGCGTCAGCTTTGGAACACTTTTTTAATAAAACAGGTGCCAACGTGATGTTTTCCATTATCGTAAGATGAGGAAAAAGGTTAAAGTGTTGAAAAACCATTCCCATTTTTTCTCTGATTTTATTAACGTCTACTTTGGGGGCGTTGATAAGCTCGTCATCAATGTATATCTCTCCGCTTGTTGGGGTTTCCAAAAGGTTAAGACATCTTAAAAATGTGCTTTTACCCGAACCTGAAGGACCGATAACAACAACAACCTCCCCCTGAGAAATATGCTCATCAATGCCCGAAAGAACTTCAAGGTCTCCGAATTTCTTATGGAGATTTTTAATCTTAATCAAAGCGTATTCCTCCTTATCTTACATCTGATTTTCTGAGTGCCTTTTCAATACGGCTCAGAAGGATGGTTAAGAATTTAATTATTACAAAGTATATGATAGCAGTACCGATAAGCGGCATAAACGCTTCATAAGTGACACTTTTGATAAAGTCGCCCGCCTTCTGAATATCAACCAAGCCTACGTAACCGACGATTGCGGTTTCCTTAATAAGAACGATAAATTCGTTGCATAGGGCGGGAAAGATATTCTTTACAGCCTGAGGAACGACAATTCGTGACATTGTCTGGAATGAACTAAGTCCCAAAGAACGTCCTGCCTCGGTTTGTCCCTTATCAATAGAAAGTATGCCCGCACGGATTATTTCGGATACGTAAGCACCCGAATTTATACCGAACGCAATGGCGGCGATTGTCCACTTGGGCCAATTGACCGATGCGAACACAACAAAATATATAATCATTAACTGTGTAACAGAAGGCGTACCTCTGATAACATCTGTGTACACCTTGCCGATTGTCTTTAAAATCTTGTTTTTTGACAGATTGCAAAGAGCGATTAAAAGACCTATGATTATACCTATCAAAACGGCTAAAAGCGATACCTTGATAGTAACACCGATACCGTCTAACAGCATATTATAACGGTTGTCTTTTATAAAACATTTATAAAATGTTTTACCAAATTCTGAGAACCAGCTTGATAATATTGGCATATGTAATCAACCTTTCGATAGCTATTACTGCTAAATATAATAACACTCCGAAACATCTTTGGTGTGCTACGTTTCCTATGATATCATAATTTTTTACATAATGCAAGAAAAATTTAGATTGTGTGTTATATTCTCCTTGAAAGAATATCAATTCGCTCTTTTTTATATGTGTCAAAACAGTCATTGTCAAGAGCGTTTCGTATTTCTTCCATCATATTGTTGTAAAAATACAGATTGTGAATAACGGCAAGCCGCATTGCCAACATTTCATTTGCTTTGAATAGGTGGCGTATATATGCCTTAGAAAAGTTCTTGCAAGTCGGGCAATCACAATGTTCGTCAAGAGGTGTGTCGTCCCTTTCGTATTTTGCATTTCTGATGTTTAGTATTCCGTCTGATGTGAAGATGGTGCCGTGTCTTGCGTTTCTGCTGGGCATAACACAATCGAAAAAGTCAACACCTCTGTCAACCGCCTCCAAGATGTTGACGGGAGTACCAACACCCATTAAGTATCTCGGCTTGTCAACAGGCATAAAAGGCTCAACCGCCTCAATAATTTGATACATTTCTTCCGTTGTTTCGCCGACGGCAAGACCGCCTATTGCGTAGCCGTCAGTATTTAGGTCGGCTATTTTCTTCATATTCTCTATTCTTATATCCGTATATGTTCCGCCTTGGTTTATACCAAATAAAAGCTGGTTTTTGTTAATTGTGGTATCAAGGGCGTTAAGACGTTTCATTTCAGCAATACAACGCTCAAGCCATCTTACAGTTCTGTCAGAGGAGCTTTTTGCGTAATCCTTGGCACAGGGGTTTTCGATACATTCATCAAAAGCCATAGCAATGGTAGAGGCAAGGTTGGATTGTATCTGCATACTCTCCTCGGGCCCCATAAAAATTTTTCTGCCGTCAATATGAGAGGAAAAGTACACGCCCTCCTCCTTGATGTTGCGAAGCTTTGCAAGGGAGAATACCTGAAAACCGCCGCTGTCTGTCAGAATTGGCTTGTTCCAATTCATAAACTTGTGCAAACCGCCCATATCACGTACAACCTCATCTCCCGGACGCAGATGCAGGTGATATGTGTTTGAAAGCTCAATTTGACATTTTATTTCATTCAGTTCAGGGGCAGATACCGCACCTTTTATTGCGGCGGCGGTACCTACATTCATAAAAACGGGTGTTTGAACAGTCCCGTGAACCGTTTTAAATTCTCCGCGTCTTGCGGAACCTTGTTTCTTTATCAGCTTAAACATAAAAATCTCCGTTCAACTTTTTTATCATAAAAATAACGCCGCCCCATAAAAGCAGCGTTGCCTGATGGTATTGTTGTATAAATTATACAGTCATAAAATTGCTTTGTCAATATTTTTAAGGTTATTTTCTTATCATATGCAAAAGAATGTACTGCATTGGATAATGAACATCCAAAATATAAATTATAATTTGTAGGGCAGGGACTTGCTCCTGCCGATTTTACAATATCCAAATTCAAAATAATTTTAATGAAAAATGCCCAAAGCCCATACAATCGCCAAGCCTGATTGCAAAGAAAAATTATTTTGAATTTCACACTACACAAGGTGGGATTTTTAGGCTCCCTTGTGCAAAGGGAGCTGTCAGCGTAGCTGACTGAGGGATTGTGTTAAACAATAAACATCGCATCACCGAAACTGAAAAACCTGTATTTTTCTTCGACGGCACATTTGTATGCGTTCATTATATTCTCCTTGCCTGCAAGTGCAGATACAAGCATTAATAGTGTGGATTCAGGCAGGTGGAAGTTTGTGATAAGTCCGTCAATTGCCTTAAACTTGTAGCCCGGGTAGATAAAAATGCTTGTATTACCTGAGGAGGGCTTTATTGTTCCGTCTTGTTCGGCAACTGTTTCGAGAGTTCTAACCGAGGTCGTTCCGACAGCAATAACTCTGCCGCCGTTTTGGCGTGTACTGTTGATTTTGTCGGCAGCCTCCTTGTCAATTTGATAATATTCGCTGTGCATAAGGTGGTCCTCCACATTTTCGACAGATACGGGGCGAAATGTTCCCAAGCCTACGTGAAGTGTCAAATATGCAAGGGTGACGCCTTTAGTCTCAATTTTATTTAAAAGTTCATTTGTAAAATGAAGTCCTGCTGTCGGTGCTGCCGCGGAGCCCTCTATTTTTGAATATACAGTCTGATAGCGTTCTCTGTCAGTGAGCTTTTCTTTAATATATGGAGGAAGAGGCATCTCGCCCAATTTATCAAGGAGTTCTTCCCATACACCGTCATACTCAAACTGTACTATTCTGTTTCCGTCATCAATTATCTCTAAGACCTCAGCCTTTAAAAGTCCTCCGCCGAACTCAAAACGGCTTCCGACCTTTGCTTTTTTTCCGGGTTTTAAGATAACCTCCCACTTGTCAAGCTCAAGCCTTTTGAGCAATAAAAATTCTATTTTTCCGCCACTTCCCTCTTTTGTGCCATACAGTCTTGCGGGAATAACACGTGTGTTGTTCATAACAAGACAGTCACCGCTGTTGAGATTGTCAATTACGTCGTAAAAGTGTTTGTGTTCTATATGACCTGTTTCTTTGTTAAGCATCATAAGTCTTGACGCAGTTCTGTCCGTAAGAGGAGTTTGTGCAATTAATTCAGGCGGTAAATCGTAGAAAAAGTCCTTTGTGGTCATATTAAAATTCCATCTTTCTATATAGTTTTAATAAGCGTTTTCAAGATTTGTGCCGGGGAAGTAGTGGAGCAGGATATCTATGTAATCATACCCAATCTCTGCCATACCTTTGGCACCGTATTGGCTCATACCCACAGAGTGTCCCCAGCCTGTACCTTCAAATATAAAGCCGGTATTTGTTGTCGCTTCTGAATGTGTTATCTGATAAGTCTGCTGATATGTGCCGTTTGTTGCGAATAAGTTTAATGCATTTAATGTACTTCTGCCGGTTGCTGAGAGGATAACAACTTCGTCAACCCTCATATCAGATGTTGAGTTTCCATCGGTTGTACGTATGGTAGGAACATTTTGTGCGGCTTCGCCGTTGCCTCGTACTGTGAACTCCTGGCTCTTTGTGATTGTGTTAAAGATAGTACGGCAGCCCTCTCTCTCGAAGGTTTTGGTTCCGTTTGTTCCTGTAACCTCCATTTTAAGAACACGACCGTTTTCGCTGTATTCAGTAACCTTTATGTCAGTAACCTGACCGACGTTATAGCCTTTGTTCCGCATAATGGTTGTAGCCTCGTCACAGGTGATAGAGCCTGTCCATATTCCGTTGGGAATATTTGCGGTGTCCTCGTATGAATTATCAACGCTTACAAGATATGGAACGCTGTTGCCCCATACGTTTTTAACATCTTCTGTTCTTGAACCCGATGATGAACAGTAGTACAGTTGTGCCAGCTTGCCGTCATAGGTTAATACTTGATTGCTTGTTTCGTCTACGGGAGCATAGGAGTTATCTGTTTCGTACCTTACACCCGAATATGCCTGACAGCAAACGCTGCTGCAAAGGTCAAAGCCGTATTCCGAGTGCTTTCCCAAATTATTTGCGGTATAGTTCCTGGCACATACGGCTTGTGCTTTCAATGCCTCTTTGTGCCACGAAGGACTCATCTCGCGTGAAATCACGCCATATAAATAGTTGTTCATAAAAACAACGTTTGTTATTACGTTTTTTCCGTTGATTTTTTTGAAGTCAAGTCCGCCTCTGTACTTCTCGCCGTCTATGGATAAAACTCTTTCCATTCCGCCGACTGTCGGGAAAATACCAAGACCGTCTTCAAGATTTGTTGCTGTGTATATAACACTTCCGTTGTTAGTAGCTGTGATAGCATCATCTGAAAAAGTGACAGTCAGCTCTGTGAGATTGGTTCTCTTTTTTTCTTCAAATACAGTGCCTGAATACTTACCAATATAAAAGCCGTTTACCGAGGCGAGATTAACGGATGTTTTTGCTGTGCCTCCGTAGAACAGTCCTATTCTGAGATATGACGGAATAGAGTAGTCGGCATATGCGGACATACTCAGACAGCACAAAGAGGATATAATTACTGCAAAAGTGATTAACAGAGTAAATATTTTTTTCATAAAACTCTCAATCCTTTCTGATTAGACATATTACTGCATATTATTTATAATAGCATAAACATAATACAAATTCCAGCAAAATTTTAAAAAATATAGTATACGAATATATTAAATTTTATTTACAAACCGAATGTTTTGTTAAATGTGACTAAAATTTATTTATAAATTCACTCAATTCTACTAAAATGACATTTGACATAATGAGTTACTTGACATATAATAAATAAGTAGAATTGTGCGTAATATTATATTGGGCATATATAAAATCAAAAGAATTTTAACCGAGAGGTAACTTTAGGAGGAATTATTGTGAAACAATACAACGTAGGCGTAATAGGAGCAACGGGAATGGTGGGACAGAGATTTATAACATTGCTTGAAAATCACCCGTGGTTCAACCTGACACTGCTTGCCGCTTCGCCGAGAAGTGCAGGAAAAAAATATTCTGAGGCAGTAGGAAAGCGTTGGGCTATGAAAACCGAGCTTTCGGAGAAGATAGGAAATATGGTTGTATACGACGCAACTGCTGATGTTGAGAAAATTGCCAAATCGGTTGACTTTGTATTTTGTGCGGTAGATATGAAAAAAGACGAAATCCGCAAACTTGAGGAGGCTTATGCCAAGGCGGAATGTCCTGTGGTATCAAATAACTCAGCTAACAGACACACTGATGATGTTCCGATGATTATACCTGAAATCAATCCCGAACACGCTGAAATAATCAATGCACAACGCAAGAGATTGGGAACAAAACGCGGCTTTGTAGCGGTAAAATCAAACTGTTCATTGCAGAGCTATGTGCCTGCTCTGCACCCGCTTATGAAGTTTGGTGTTGACAGGGTACTTGCTTGCACATATCAAGCAATTTCAGGTGCGGGCAAGACCTTTGAAACCTGGCCGGAGATGGTGGATAATGTTATTCCGTATATCGGCGGCGAGGAGGAGAAGAGTGAGATTGAGCCTCTTAAGATTTGGGGCAGAGTTGACGGTGATAAAATTGTAGATGCTTCCTCACCGGCAATTACAACACAGTGCTTGCGTGTTCCTTCGTCAGATGGTCATATGGCTGCCGTATTTGTAAAGTTTAAAAACAAGCCGTCAATTGACGAAATAAAGCAGTGTTGGAAAGAGTTTAAAGGTGTACCGCAGGAGCTTGAGCTTCCGTCTGCACCAAAACAGTTCTTGAACTATTTTGAAGAGCCTGACCGTCCGCAGACAAAGCTCGACCGTGATTTAGAGGGCGGAATGGCTGTTTCTATGGGACGATTGAGAGAGGATACTCAGTATGACTACAAGTTTGTATGTCTTTCTCACAATACACTCAGAGGTGCTGCAGGCGGTGCTGTTTTGATGGCAGAGCTTCTTGCCGCAAAAGGATATTTTGACTAATAAATATAAATCTTGACAGGAGGATTAATATGAAGACCCCTATATTTACAGGTTCAGGTGTAGCTTTGGTAACACCATTTAGCGAAGATGGAGTAAATTTTGAAAAGCTTTCTGAATTAATTGAATTTCATATTGAGAATGGTACTGACGCAATCATTATATGCGGAACAACCGGAGAGGCTTCCACAATGCCTGATGATGAGCATAAAGAGGTTATGCGTTTTGCTGTCGAGAAAGCGGCAGGACGTATTCCTGTTATTGCGGGTACGGGAAGCAATGACACTGCCCACGCAGTAGAATTCAGTCAGTATGCAGAGTCAATAGGTGCTGATGGATTGTTGGTTGTTACACCATATTACAATAAGACAACTCAGCACGGACTTTATTTACATACAAAAAAGATTGCAGAGAGTGTAAAAATACCTGTTATACTCTATAATGTACCAAGCCGTACAGGTTTGGGATACACAATTGATACACTTAAAAAACTTGACAAAATTCCAAATATAAATGCCATTAAAGAGGCGTCGGGAAATATAGATTTTGTTGCACAGATTGCTGCTGAAACAGACCTTGTTATCTATTCGGGCAATGATGATATGATTGTTCCTTGTATGTCTTTGGGCGGCAAGGGCGTTATATCTGTAATAGCCAATATTCTGCCAAAGGAAACACACGATATATGTGCCTTGTATGAGGCAGGTAAAACCAATGAGTCACGTGATTTATTCTTAAAATATTTAGAGCTTGTTAAGATGTTATTTATCGAGGTAAACCCTATTCCTATAAAAACAGCAATGAACTTGTTGGGTTATCACGTTGGCGGTTTCAGAATGCCATTGTGTGAAATGATGCCCGATAATCTTGACCGCCTTGATAAAACTCTTAAAAAATACGGCTTAATAAACGATATAACTGACTAATTTAAAAGGTGATTCAAATGATAAATATATTGTTATGCGGAGTATGCGGAAAGATGGGACATATGGTTGCAAAGGCTGCCTCTGAATTTGACGGAGCAGTGATTGCGGCAGGATATGACATAAAAACTTCATCTGACTTTGACTTTCCCGTATACACTGATATTAATGAAGTAAAAGAGAAGATAGATGTTATAATAGACTTTTCGCATCCGTCAATGACAGATAAAATACTTGACTATGCATCGGAAAATATTATTCCGGCGGTTATATGCACAACAGGTCTTACGGGTGAGCAGGTTTCACACGTTAAGACCGCATCTGAAAAAACAGCAATTTTCTATTCTGCGAATATGTCGCTTGGCATCAATTTACTGATTGATTTGGTTCAGCGTGCGGCTAAAGTTCTTGAAGATAAGTTTGATATCGAGATAATCGAAAAGCACCATAATCAAAAGCTTGACGCACCCAGCGGTACAGCCCTTGCGATAGCGGATGCAATATCTGAGGCTGTGTCTTACGAAACGGAGTACACCTACGACAGACATAACGTACGCAAAAAGAGAGATAAGGAAGAAATAGGCATTCACTCTATGCGTGGAGGCACGATTGTCGGTGAACACTCTGTTATTTTTGCCGGTACAGACGAGGTTGTAGAGATAAAACATACCGCAACTTCAAAAGAGGTGTTTGCGGTGGGAGCGGTTAAAGCTGCTGCATTTTTGGCAGGGGCAAAACCGGGTATGTATTCTATGAAAGACCTGATTAAATAAAATGTGAGAATACGGAAAGGCGGAACTATATATGATTAAAACAATTACATCGGTTTCATACTTAGAGGACGTGGCACTTGTTACCATTAACCATATCCCTAATAATACAAAGAATGTTTCTTTTATATTGAACGAAATAGCTTCAAGAGGTGTGACAGTCGATATGATTTGTCAAACAGCACCGTATAAAGAAAAAATTAATCTTTCGTTTACTGTCCCACAGGACAGCTTGGCAGAGGTTATTTCGGCAACTACGGCATTCCGTTCTGTAAGCCCTGAAATCTCAACTGATTTAAACGGAAACAATACAAAGATTATTTTAATCGGTGAGGGAATGAGAAATACATCGGGTGTTGCGGCGGAGCTTTTTGAGTTGTTGGCTGAACACGATATACCTGTAAAGCTGATAACAACAGGCGAAACAGAGATTTCTTGTCTGCTTGACATTAAAGACATAGAGAGAGCAAAAGAGCTTTTAAAGGATTAATTTATTAGGTAAAAAACAGGGTGATTTTCAAAAATCATCCTGTTTTTTTGAGCATAATTATGCCCGCAAGCCTGCCTGTTTTGTCTTTGTGGGTTCTGTATGAATAAAACTTATCTGCGTTGCAAGCCGTACAAATTCGGCTGATATCAATGTTTTCGGCTGAAAGACCTGCCTCAATCATTTTATCCCGGTTGTATGCCCACAGGTCTATCATATATTTTCCGTCAGGCTTATGTTTTCTGTATTCTGACGGAAATATGTGGATTGCCTCAGGACCGAATTCAAAACAACAAGGACCGATACAGGGACCGATTGCGGCAACAATATCTTTTGGGTTACTGCCAAATACTTCTTTCATTAACTTAATGCACTTTGGAGCAATTCCTTTTACACTGCCCCTCCAACCTGAATGAACGGCGGCAATAACAGAATTTGCTTTGTCGTACAAAAGTATAGGTGTGCAATCTGCCGCAAATATTACAAGGGGAATATTTTGTATGTTTGTGATAAGTCCGTCTGTATCCTCTATGTCACTATCACGCATAATACCCTTGCCCATATCGGACTCGGTTACAATCCGTATGTTGTCTGTGTGTGTTTGCTTTGATAAAACCGCTCTGTCTAAATCTAAAGATAAATCCTTTGAAACAAGTTTGTAGTTTTCCAAAACTGAACTTTTGTCGTCACCAACTCTAAAGCCTAAGTTAAGACCTGATATTTTCCCGTGGCTGACACCGCCAAGCTTAGAGGTAAAGCCGTGAGTTATACGGCTTTCGTCAAATATATCTGACTTTACATACATTCTGTTGTCAATGTTAAATTCATAAAAGCTCAACTAAACCACCTCGATTACAGTTTTGTAAACCTCAAGCGTTCAACAGCAGTTGTCTTTCCCGTGCTGTAGTCAACGTCAAATATACAGCCGTTAAACCAAACTGTGCCGTGTTCCTTTTCAAAGCGAACGCGTTTTACGGGATTTAAAAAATGACCTATGACGATTTCTTTCTTCACACCCAAAACAGAGTCCTCGACACCTGTCATACCTAAGTCGCAAATAAAGCCTGTCCCGTTGGGCAATATTCTCTCGTCAGCAGTTTGAACGTGAGTGTGTGTTCCAAAAACGGCACTAACACGTCCGTCAAGATAGTTGGCAAGAGCGATTTTTTCACTGGTTGCCTCTGCGTGCATATCAATCAAAATTATATTTGTGTCTAATTTGGGCAGTAAATTTTCTATTGCGTGGAAAGGACAATCAGCAGAGGTCATACCGACTCTGCCGATTAAATTCACTACTGCAATTTTTGCATAGCCGATATCATAAATCGTGTACCCCATTCCCTCACATTCGGGGGGATAGTTGAGAGGTCGTATTACCCTGTCATTATCCTCTAAAACATATGCCGACTCCTTGTTGTCAAATGTGTGATTTCCCATTGTGATTACGTCTACTCCGCTCATAAAAAGTGAGTTTGCTATATCGCGTGTGATGCCGTTTGGCTCTGCTGAGTTTTCGCCGTTTGCAATGCAAAAGTCTATTTTATATTTTGAAAGTATACGGCTTAAATTGTTGTATATAAATTCTCTTCCGTCCTCGCCGTTTATATCACCTATTGCTAAAATTCTCATATGCTGTTCACCTCAAAATGTTTATTTGGAAATACGTTGTCTGACTGCTTCATACATAAGAACTCCTGCCGCCACAGATGCGTTTAACGATTCTGTTTTGCCGCACATTGGTATTTTAACAAGAAAATCACAATGCTCTCTTACAATACGGCTCATACCCTCGCCCTCACTTCCGATTACAATTCCAAGAGGGCCTGTCAAATCACAGTCGTAGCACAATTGTGTGGCTTCAAGAGCTGTTCCCGCAATCCATATGCCATTCTTTTTTAAATTATCAAGTGTCTGTGCGATATTAGTGACTCTTGCTACGGGAGTATGCTCTACCGCTCCTGCCGAAACCTTGGCAACTACCGAGTTCAGCGAAACGCTCCTGTTCTTCGGAATAATTACACCGTGTGCACCTGCGGCGTTCGCTGTTCTGATAATGCTGCCCAGGTTGTGTGGGTCGGTTATGCCCTCGGCAATTATCAAAAACGGAGCCTCACCTTTGTCAGCAGCAGATTTTAAAATTTCGTCTACTGTAACATAACTGCGTGCCGAAACAAATGCGATAACCCCTTGATGATTTTCGCCCTCAGCCAGCTTGTCAAGCTTGCGTTTGTCTACAAATTGATATAAAATGCCTCTGTTTTTAGCAAGGTTTCGGATGTGGCCCAACTGTGAATGTCGTACCCCGTCTTGAATAAGAATTTTATCAATGGTACGCCCTGCTTCAAGAGCTTCTATTATAGGATTTCTTCCGTAAATTATATCTTCGTTCATAATAATCTCCGTTCCGCCGCCCTGCGTCGGCACAAATAGTAATTAAATTTCTCTTATCCGCAGGGCAAGGAATGATAAGAGATTATTACGCCCATGTGCGTTTCCGAGGCAAGCGCCGAGGAAAATTTCGCACGGACAATTAAATCCGCCGGAGAATAACGTGAAAGGAACTTTCACGTTATTCTCCGTTTCGTTATCTGATTATTACATAGCTTATAATAACATATTCACTGAAATTGTGCAATGGTTTATAAAAAATAATAAAATTTTATAAAAATTATAAAATATCCACTTGTTATAAATAATTTTATATGTTATATTAAAGTAGAGTAATAGTATATATGAAAGGAGAGGGTTCGATGCGTGAAAAAATATTATCAGTCATACAAAAAACAGTTGTGCTGTTTTTGGCTTTTTTGATGCTCGTTACAATGATGCCTGTCGGACTTTTTCCCGGAAATGATACGCCAAGTGCAGAGGGCAGATTTATGAGAAATCTGCCATCAGCCGAGGTTTGTGCTCAATGGGCAAATAATGATGAAGCCATAAGAAATATAGGCAGATATAATTCTGTGTATTATAAGTTTGACATATCCGAATTAACCAAGGTAAAGGAGGAGGAAGTGAAGGAGGTTACTCTGCGACTTGCTTTTTTGAAAGGGAGCGGAATGATTAATAACGCTGTACGAATTTCCTTTATTGATGCGGATAAAATGCCCTCCAAAGCCGAAGATGTGAGCCTCTTACCCCTTGCGGAAAACAGGTATGAGTCAATATACCCAAATACGTTGGGAAACGAGGACGTTCTTGCTGAAATAAACATATTTGATTACGCAATGAATGAGGTCAAACAAGGAAAGACGGAAATAGGTGTCGGTATTTCTGCCGATATGCCAATCTGTGTGGCAATGGCTTCACAGAATTACCTTGATGCCTCGTATCGTCCGTGCATTAAAATTGTGACGGGAATAGCTGAGGATTCTGACTCTGACACTTTGACAAAGACTCACTTAAAGGAAATGGCATTTGTGTCTAAAAATAATGGAGATAAAACAGGCGACAAGCTTTCTGAAAATGCAGGAGGCTTGTTGGTCGGAAACGGCTGCGAAATGTACTTAAAATTTGATATAGACAGAGCGGATATAATCGGTGAATTGTACAGTGCACGCCTTGTGCTTAGGAACAGCAATAAAAATGATGATGTAAAAGCAAAGGTGTATTTATTGAACAACAGTGAGTGGACAGCAGATGAGATCAGTTATAACAATAAGCCCAGAGGCGAGGAAACAGAAGTAATGACTGTGATTGAAAGCAACTCTGATACAATCACGATAGATGCAACCCAACAGGTGTGTGAGGCTGTTAAACAAGGGATGGATACGCTGACGTTCAGAATTGTTGGTGTTGATGATAGAATAAACAGATTTGAAAATGGAAGATTTGCACCTCAGCTTTACCTGAAGGCATCGGATGACAAGGATATTGTCTGTGTATCGGAGACGGCACTAAATGCTTTGGGGAACAATCGTTCATCGTTTGTAACTATGAATTTATTAAATGAATATTCATCACAGAACGGCGGAAATGCAAAAATTGTTTGGAATGAGTTAGGTGCAAACAACGAAGTATTGAAAGATAAAATATACCTTGATGAAAATGGTGACATAACCCGTCCTAAATGGTATGAAAATGGGGCACATATTGTTGCAAATGCAGAAATTCGTTCAAACGATTATATAACGAACAGAAGATATTATCTGACTATACCTGCCGAGTCGGCACCCGATTACTCAAAGTATAAGTTTTCAAATTATATAGACATAGGCGGAACACAAAGCGAAAAGGAACAAAAAGCTGAATATAAGAATGTAGGTTCCGGAAGAAAAAGGTGGATAGAGGGGCATATATTCTCGTATCGCGTTCCTCAAAAAGGTGCAATTATGATGCTGAATTTTGCTTGTTCACCATATGAAACTAATTATTTGACATTAAAGCTGTGGGCAGAGGACACTGCATCGCCCAATGAACTGAAAATCATTCCATATGACTATATGGGAGAGGAAAAAGTATACAGCATACCAAACGAGGCAAAGAGCGGCAGTGACGGTTTTATGTATGTGACATACGCGTTGCCCAAAGAGTATACAAGGGGCAAGGACAACGTGAGCCTGCGTATCAGTTTCGATAAATTCACCGAGGAGCCGTCGAGGGCTGTTTATGCTGCTTATATGACACAGAATTCGTTTTTTGAACCAAAGCAATTTGAAAAGCAAGGCGAGAAAACCGTGAGCGAAACGTCATTTGCGGATGAAGCCATATCAAAATTTATAAAAAATTTCAGACTTCTTTTCGGCGGAGAGGATAGGGCAGAAACTGAAACCGAAACAGGCGAAAGTGAAATTGCTATGGTTGATGAGGAGGATAACTCGATTATATTCTCGGGCAAAGATGTAAATATTGCTTTTAAAATCAATATGGAAGAAAGAGTAGCATCTGTATATCAAAAAACGGAATATTTTGACAGATATTGCGATGGATGTCCGATATCCGAGAACGACGGGGTTGTTTCAATAGAATTTGGGCCATATATCCTGCTTTGGAACAGGAGAGAAGATGAATTGAAAATTGAGGATATAGATAGAGAGCTTGCAGGTATTTACAAGGAGATACCAAGCAATGTGTATTATAATTTCTCAGAGGAATGGCAGTTGACAGACGATAGTGCAGTTCCGTCGGGTAGTGTGATTGCAGATGGAAATACATTGAGTATTGCTTCAAAATCAGCAATTATGCTAAACCATATCTCAGACCCAATGAATAATTCGGATTGGCGAGTGAGTACAATAAACGGAAAAAGCGTATCTGAAATCTCATTTACATCAACAGAAAAGATAGAAGAGGTAACAGTAAAAGCGGTTGGCGGTATTCCTGAAAACGTGGAGAAATTAACAGTGCTTTTGATGATGTATGACGACGGAAAGATTGTTTACGCCAAGAAGGCGGAAACGGACTTGTATGAGGGCATATATAATTACAGCTTTAATATGTCTGAGGAACATTTGTATATGAGAAAGGGCAGAACTCTTAAAGTATTGGTCTATGATAACACAGAGAATATGAGTGAAATTTTGCCAAAAATAGAGCTTCCGCAGACAAACAAATAGACGAGAACAGGAGATAAGTATCAGTAATGAAAAAAGAAGTAAAGACAAATGCAATGAGAATACTTGACAGAAATAAACTGAAATACACAGAACATATGTACGAATGTGATGGCTTCACAGATGGCATTACAATATCAGATAGGTTGGGGCAGCCCTATGAAAAGGTTTTTAAAACCCTTGTGACGGTAAGCAAAAGTAAAAAGTATTATGTTTTTGTTGTCCCTGTTGCTGAGGAACTCGATTTAAAGAAAGCCGCAGCAGCAGTGGGCGAAAAGTCAGTAGAGATGATTTATGTAAAGGATATTACCTCTATAACAGGATATGTCAGAGGAGGTTGCAGTCCGATTGGAATGAAAAAGCAATTTGATACGGTTATAGATATAACCGCAAAAGAGCAGAAAACAATAATTTTCAGCGGCGGCAGACTTGGTACACAGATAGAGATGAACCCTGTTGAATTGGCAGAGCTGATAAATGCTGAATTTGCTGATATTAAGCATTGAAACACCGGGGAATTTGTTGAAATTTTGTATTGACTGAGTACCTGCGATATGGTATAATTGCTCAATAACCTATACGCAATATGTAATCTGTTGACGGATTATTATAAAAATTGTAAAACAAAAAAGAAAGGGGACGTTTATATTGATTAGTGATAAGTTTGGAAAAGAAGGTCTTACATTTGATGATGTTCTTCTCATACCGCGTGAGGCAGATTTTCATCCGAGGGAAGCCGATTTGTCCACAAGACTTACTAATAAGATTAAGCTTAACATACCGATTATGACGGCAGCTATGGATACAGTTACCGAATCTAATATGGCTATTGCTATTGCAAGAGAAGGCGGTATTGGTATTATCCACAAGAATATGACAGCAGAGGAACAGGCAAATGAGGTTGATAAGGTTAAGAGAAGTGAAAACGGAGTTATAGTAGATCCATTTTATCTCTCTCCTGAAAATACACTTCAGGACGCAGAAAATCTTATGGCTAAATTCAGAATTTCAGGTGTCCCCATTACAGAAAATAAAAAACTTGTCGGCATATTGACAAACAGAGATTTAAAATTTGAGATTGATTACTCAAAGAAAATAAAAGAATGTATGACAAGAGAAAAT
>CADAVS010000023.1 GCA_902791425.1 uncultured Ruminococcus sp. | reverse complement strand
GACCCGTATGTTGGCAAGCTGTCATATTTTAAGGTTTATTCAGGCGTTATGACCCCCGATACAACCGTTTACAATATGAATAAAGATATTAATGAAAAAATCGGTAAGATATATGTGGTAAACGGAAAGAAACAGACTGAGGTTGAAAGATTAAACGCCGGTGATATAGGTGCGGTTGCCAAGCTTACCAAAACCGCAACGGGCGATACGCTGAGCGGACTTAACCATCCCCTTGAACTTGATGGCATTGATTTTGTTAAACCAAATATGTCACTTGCGGTTGTACCGAAGGCAAAGGGCGATGAAGATAAAATCGCTCAGGGTTTAACAAAGCTTATGGAGGAGGATAAGACCTTCAAGCTTGAAAATAACAAGGAAACACGTCAGCAGATACTTAAAGGTTTGGGCGACCAGCACATAGAAGTAATATGCAGTAAGCTTAAAAATAAGTTTGGTGTTGATATCGCTTTTGAAGCACCGAAGGTTGCTTATCGTGAAGCAATACGCAAGAGCGTAAAAGTTGAAGGAAAACATAAAAAGCAATCAGGTGGACACGGTCAGTACGGACACGTATGGATTGAGTTTGAGCCTGCGGATAACGGACTTGTTTTTGAAGAAAAGATTTTCGGTGGAAGTGTTCCTAAGGGTTACTTCCCTGCCGTTGAAAAAGGACTTTTGGAGTCTATGCAACAGGGTGTTCTCGCAGGATATCCTATGGTTGGACTTAAGGCTACATTGGTTGACGGCTCTTATCACGATGTTGACTCCTCTGAAATGGCATTTAAGATTGCCGCAAATCTTGCGTACAAAGCAGGTATGGTTCAGGCTTCACCTGTTATATTAGAGCCTATCGGACACTTGGCTGTTACTGTTCCCGATAACTATACAGGTGATATAATCGGAGATATCAATAAACGCCGCGGACAAATGCTTGGTATGACTCCTGCCGGAGACGGAATGACAACAGTAGAGGGCGAGGTTCCCGTGGCTGAGATGAACAGCTATTCTTCCGATTTACGCAGTATGACTCAGGCGAGAGGCGAATACGAGTTTGAGTTTGAGCGTTATCAGGAGGCTCCTTCAAACATTGTTGACAAAATTGTTGCATCTGCCAAAAAAGATTAATTCTATGATATTACATCACCCCTAAGGTATTAACCTTAGGGGTGATTTGATGTGTATTAAACTATTTAACAAATTAACAAATTATTAAAATTTATGCTCCGAACTTGACATATACTGATACAATGGTATATAATAAAAATTCAATATCCAATCGCAAATTAGATATGGTTGGATTAGTACAGAATATAACACAAATGGTAGGAGGCGGCAAAATGTTGTGTTGCAGATGTAAGAAAAATCTTGCAGTTGTGTATGTTACCAGGATGGCCCCTGACGGCACTTCAAAGAATGAAGGCTATTGCCTTACTTGTGCCCAGGAGCTTAACTTAGGTCCTGTCAATGATATGATGAAAAATATGGGATTAAATGCCGAGGAAATGGATGGTCTTAACCGTGAGATGGCTGATATGCTTGAAGAAATGGGTGATGACGGCAGCTTTGAAGGCGGTATGGATATATTTGGCGATATGGACGATAGTGATGACGAAAATATGAGCCGAAGTATGCAGAAAAATCCCTTTGATTTTATGAATAAAATGTTCGGACAGAACAAAGATAAAGAAAAGACAGAGAAAACCGATAACAAGCATAATTCTGAAAAAAAGAAGAAGGATAAGAAACGTAAAAATCTCGATAACTTTGGCGTGAATTTAACAGAGAAGGCACGCAGAGGTGAGATTGACGAGGTTATCGGCAGGGAAGTCGAGATGGCAAGAACGGCTCAAATTCTAAACCGCAGAACCAAAAACAACCCCTGTCTTATCGGTGAACCAGGTGTGGGTAAAACAGCAATAGCGGAGGGACTTGCGTTGAAAATCGTAAGAGGTGACGTTCCTGCAAAATTATTAAAGTATGAAATATATATGCTTGATATGACTGCTGTTGTTGCCGGTACTCAATTCCGCGGTCAGTTTGAATCACGCTTGAGAAACATAATAGAAGAAGTAAAACAGGCAGGCAATATCATACTTGTAATAGATGAAATTCATACTATTGCATCAGCAGGTGACGCTGAAGGAGGTATGAGTGCAGGAAATATTTTAAAGCCTGCTCTCTCACGGGGTGATATTCAGGTTATCGGTGCGACTACTTTGGAAGAATATCGCAAGCACATAGAAAAGGATGCGGCACTTGAACGCAGATTTCAAACTGTTATGGTTGAAGAGCCAACTGTTGAGGAAACGGTTGAAATTCTGAAAGGCATCAAGGGTCATTACGAAGAATATCACAAGGTTAAAATTACTGATGATATTATAAGAACAGCGGCGGTTTTGTCAGAGAGATATATAAGTGACAGATTTTTGCCTGATAAGGCAATTGATTTAGTTGACGAGGCGGCATCTAAAGCAAACCTTGAAAATACTAAACTCTTAGACCTTGAAAAGCTGAAAAGTGAATTATCTGACATTGATACAGAAATTGAAGACTTAAATTTCAAGCTTGACGAGGAGCTTGATAAAGAAAGAGTTGCTGTTGAAAACAGCAATGGCAATTACGAACACGAAACAGATGAGCAAGGCTTGGGAATATACGAAAAGATTGCTGAGCTTAAAAGCCGCAAGCTGAGAGTTGAGGAAAAAATCAAAGAGCTTGACGGTGACGGACTGTATGTATATCTGACATCTGACGATATCGCGGCTGTTATAGAGATGTGGACTAAAATTCCCGTTAAGCATATAAGTGAATTTGAAACAAACAGACTGTCTAACTTAGAAGAAAGGCTGCATAAGCGTCTGATAGGTCAAGACGAGGCTGTATCTGCGGTTTCAAGGGCAATCAGAAGAAAACGTGCGGGAATTGCTTTAAAGAGAAGACCTGTGTCCTTTATTTTTGTAGGACCTACGGGCGTGGGTAAAACCGAATTGGTAAAGAGAATTTCTGAAGAGGTTTTTGACGGTCAGGATGCACTTATTCGCCTTGATATGTCTGAATATATGGAGAAACACTCTGTATCAAAGCTTATAGGCTCTCCTCCCGGATATGTGGGCTATGACGACGCAGGACAATTAACCGAGAAGATACGCAGACATCCGTATTCTGTAATTCTGCTTGACGAAATAGAAAAAGCACACGAGGATGTCTTTAATATGTTGTTGCAGATTTTAGATGATGGAAGAATTACGGACAGCCACGGCAGAACTGTGTCCTTTGAAAATACCATAATTATTATGACATCTAATGCCGGAAGCGACCGAAAGTCGAACATTGTAGGCTTTAATGATGAAGACGAGGCAATCGGTATGAAGGCTGAACGTGCCTTAAAAGAACTGTTCAGACCTGAGTTCTTGAACAGAGTTGACGAAGTTGTTGTCTTTAAAGAATTAAAACGCAATGAGCTTATTCAAATTGTTTCTCTGATGCTTGATGAACTTTCAGAGGGACTTGCCGAAAAGGGTATCAGTCTTTCCGTTGAAGATGCGGCAAAAGAGATTATCTTAGATAAGTCCTATAAAAAGGAATATGGTGCAAGACCTATGCGGAGATATATTGAAAGACATATAGAAGACGCTCTTGCACAAAAGATAATCGCAAACGAGTTATCAAGCGGTCAGACGGCGTATGTTACAGGTGAAGATGGCGAAATAAAAGTTGATGTAAAATAATGTAGTACGAAAAGGCGAGCCAGGCGGTTTGCCTTTTTTGTGTATTGTGATATTAAAAATCCTTTAATATTGAATAAAAAATAAAATTATTATTGTCTGTATGTGGATATATCGTTCAATTTTGCTACAAATAAAAAAAATGCTTGCGGAAATGTGTGAAATAGGGTAAAATGATAGAGTGTGTTAATAAAAGTATTAATAATTATATCTGTGAATAAATATTTACACCTCACAGGTATGAGCGAAAGGAATTGATTTAGTCAATGAAAAAATCATCCATTAGTAATTCAGAATATAAAAAACGTAAAGAATTTATTAAAAGTGAGATTGCGGGTAAAATAAGAAGATATTTCGGTAAGACTGTCGAACAGGCTAACTTAAAAGAAATATACAATGCTGTATCTTTTACAATCAGAGATGAAATTATGGAAAAGTGGATTGCTTATAAGCAAGACGCTGATAAGAAGTCGCAAAAGGAATTATATTATCTCTCATTCGAGTTCCTTATGGGGAGAGCAATGGGAAATAATTTGATGAATATGCTTGAAACAGATTTGTATCGTGATGCTCTTAAGGAGCTCAATGTTTCTCTTGAGGAGATAGAGGAACAAGAGAACGATGCAGGTCTGGGTAACGGCGGTCTTGGCAGACTTGCAGCTTGTTTTTTGGATTCTTTGACAAATCTTGAACTTCCTGCATATGGTTGCGGTATTCGCTATGAATACGGACTTTTCAGACAGAAGATTGTTGACGGCTATCAGATAGAGATGCCTGACCCTTGGCTACAGGGCGGAAATGTATGGGATATTGCTCGTCCTGAAGATACAAAGGAAATTCACTTCGGCGGCAGAATTGAAGAATATATGGAGGACGGAAAGCTTAAATTCCGTCACGTTGATTACAATACAGTAATTGCGGAACCATACGATATGCCTATTACGGGCTTTAATACAGAAACAGTCAATACCTTGAGATTGTGGAAGGCTTGCTCGCCTGAGGTTATTGATATGAGTGAGTTTAACCGAGGCGACTATGCAAAAGCAAGTGAAAACAAAGAACTTGCAGAGGTTATTTCAAAGGTTTTATATCCTGAGGATAATCACTATGAGGGAAAGCTCCTCAGATTGAAGCAGCAGTATTTCTTTGTATCTGCCACCATTCAATGGATAATTTCTAAGCATAAGCAGAAAAATCTCCCAATGCAAAGTATTCCTGAGTTGGTGCAAATTCATATCAATGATACACACCCAACCATTGCTATCCCTGAGTTGATGAGGATATTAATGGATGAAGAAGGTCTTGGCTGGGATGAAGCGTGGAGCATTGTTGGCAAGACATTTGCATATACAAATCACACGATTTTGTGTGAGGCTCTTGAAAAATGGCCTATGGAAATGGTTGATAAGCTGTTGCCGAGACTCGGTCAGATTATACACGAGATTGACCGACGCCAAAGAGAATATCTGTGGGAGAGATTTCCCGGTGATTTCGGCAAGGTTGACTATATGGCTGTCATCTCACACGGTCAGGTAAGTATGGCTAACCTTTGCTTAACTGCGTGCCACAGTGTAAATGGTGTTGCAGCACTCCATACTGAAATTCTTAAAAAAGAAACATTTAAGGATTATTACAGCATTTATCCGTATAAATTCAAGAATATGACAAACGGAGTTACCTTCCGCAGATGGTTGTATAAGGCTAATCCTAAGCTTTCAAATCTTATTTGTGAATCTATCGGCGATGGTTGGGTTAAGGATTACAAACAGCTTGACAAGCTGACACCTTTTGCTGATGATGTGGCTTTCCGTGAAAAGTTTGCGGATATTAAGCACGAAAACAAAGAACGTTTGGCTAAATATATTCTTGATAACAATGGTATTGTTGTTGACCCGAACAGTATGTTTGATGTTCAGATTAAGCGTTTGCACGAATACAAGCGTCAATTGTTGAAGGCTATGCACATCATATACAACTATATTAAGATTACCGAGGGCAACGGGGACTTTAACGTACAGCCGACAACATATATATTTGCGGCTAAGGCGGCTCCCGGATATCATATGGCTAAACTTATTATCAAGTTTATCAATGATGTGGCGAGCGTCGTGAATAACGACCCGAGAACAAAAGACTTGATGAAGGTTGTATTCATCGAAAATTACAGCGTGTCAAGTGCGGAAAAGATTGTTGCCGCCGCCGATTTAAGTGAGCAGATTTCAACTGCTTCAAAAGAGGCGTCAGGCACAGGTAATATGAAGCTTATGTTAAATGGTGCACTCACAATAGGAACTATGGATGGTGCCAATGTCGAGATAAGAGAGCAGGTAGGAGATGACAACATATTTATATTCGGACTTTCTTCTCAGGAGGTTTTAAATATTTATGCAAGCGGCAAATCTCCAAGCTCTGAAATATATGCGACAAACCCTGTTATTAAGCGTGTTGTTGATACCTTGATTGACGGCACATTTAATGCGGAAACCAATCTGTTCTACGACATATACAGATCTCTTGTAATAGGCGACAACGGCTTTGCTGATAACTATTTACTTTTGCCCGATTTTGAGTCATATCTTGAAGCAAACGGAGAGGTGAAAGAAAAATATCGTAACAAGGATGCGTGGGTTCGTTCTGCGGTTATGAATACTGCAAAAGCAGGATTTTTCTCAAGCGACCGTACTATTGAGGATTATAACAGAGAAATTTGGCACCTTAGATAATATAATTTGAAAAAATGAAAACTTATTTTATAATTTAATTTTACATTGGAAAGGGAAATGTATTATGAAAAAATTATTAGCATTATTACTTGTATGTGTAATGGCAATATCTTTTGCAGCTTGTGGCAATACCGCTCCTGCAACTGATAACAGCGAAACAGCAGCTGCACAGAGTGACCTTGATTACATTAAGGAGAAAGGCACCTTGGTAGTTGGTATTACTGATTTTGAGCCTATGGACTACAAAGACGACCAGGGTAATTGGATTGGCTTTGACGCTGACCTTGCAAAAGCATTTGCAGAAAGCCTTGGTGTTAATATTGAATTTGCCGAAATCGAATGGGGCAACAAAATCTTAGAGTTAAACGGCAAATCTATTGATTGTGTTTGGAATGGTATGACACTTACAGATGAAGTAACATCTTCTATGGATTGTTCTGTTCCTTACTGCAACAATCAGCAGGTTGTTGTAGTTCCTGCTGAAAAGGCTGCTGATTATCAGACGGCAGATAGCTGCAAGGAACTTAACTTTGCAGTTGAAGAGGGATCAGCCGGTGAAGATATGGCAAAGGAAAACGGCTTTAACTACACTGCTGTTAAGGATCAGGCAACTGCTGTTATGGAAGTTGCTTCAGGTACAAGTGACGCTGCTATTATAGACTCACTTATGGCTGCTGCTATGGTTGGTGAAGGTACAGGCTATGAGAGCTTAACTTATACTGTTGGTCTTAACAGTGAGGAATACGGCGTTGGTTTCCGTAAGGGTTCTGAGCTTAAGGCTATGCTCGATAAGTTCTTTGAAGATGCAAAGGCAAGCGGTCAGCTTGAAGAAATTGCCGAAAAGTACGGCGTTCAGGCTGCTCTTATTAAATAATATCAGAATATTAAAGGACAATCCCTCGCTCCCTTTATAATAGGGAGCGATAATGGGGTTGTCACTTTGTGATAGTCCCTCTCTGTACTGTGTGGGTCTCTGTGCCGAATGTTATAAAAAGGAATGAATTTGAACATATGCAACTCATAAATAGAATTATAGAACAATTCCCCATAGTTTTTCCCGCACTCAATATGGGATTTTTGCAGACACTTAAATTGTTTGCAATTACCCTTGTGGGTGCTTTGCCGTTGGGGCTTATAATCTCGTTTGGTTCAATGACAAAATTTAAGCCTATAAGCTTACTGACAAGGGTTGTCGTGTGGATAGTAAGAGGTTCGCCGTTAATGTTACAGCTGATGATTATTTATTATCTTCCGGGACTTGTAGGCAAAAATATTTGGGGAGGCGGAGAAAGCGGCAGATTTATTGCCGCCGCAATTGCGTTTATTATGAACTATGCTTGCTACTTCTCTGAAATATATCGAGGCGGAATACAAGGTGTTCCCGTCGGTCAGCAGGAGGCGGGGCAGGTGTTGGGACTTACCAAAACACAGGTGTTCTTTAAAGTAACTCTTTTGCAGATGGTTAAAAGGATTGTGCCGCCTATGTCAAATGAGATTATAACACTTGTCAAAGATACCTCTCTTGCACGTATTATCGCTTTGCAGGAGATTATTTGGGCGGGCGGTGCTTTTATGAAAAGCTCCCACGGAATACAAGGTCAGATTTGGCCCTTGTTCTTTACGGGTGTCTATTATTTGGCTTTCTGCGGTATACTGACTTTGTTGTTTGGTTACATAGAAAAGAAGCTTAGTTACTTTGAGTAAGGGGGAGGTTTTAAATTATGATACTTGAAATCAAAGACCTTTACAAAAGTTTTGGCCGTACTGATGTATTAAAGGGTGTCAGCTTTTCAATGGAAGAAGGAGAGGTTCTCTCTATTCTCGGTTCATCGGGAAGTGGCAAAACCACATTGCTTCGCTGTATCAATTTTTTGGAAAGGGCCGACAAAGGTCAAATCCTTTTAGATGGCGAGTTGTTATTTGACGCTGCTGAAGAAAAGACGGCAAAGGCTAAGGAAATCAGAAAAAAACAGCTTAATTTCGGGCTTGTTTTTCAGGATTTTAACCTTTTTCCCCAATACAGCGTAATAGAAAATGTAATGCTTGCACCTAAACTTCTTGCGAAGGAAGCACCTGATTTTAAAACAAACAAAAATCATATTTATGAGGAAATTCGGCACAATGCAGAGGATATTCTTGACAGAGTAGGGTTGTCCGAAAAGCTTGACAACTACCCTTGTAAGCTGTCGGGCGGTCAGAAGCAGAGAGTGTCTATTGCCCGTGCTTTAGCTCTTAAACCGAGAATACTGTTTTTTGATGAGCCTACTTCGGCTCTTGACCCTGAGCTTACGGGTGAAATATTAAAGGTTATTCGCTCCCTTGCGGCACAGAATATTACAATGGTTATTGTTACTCACGAAATCGACTTTGCTTATTCGGTAAGCGACAAGATAATATTTATGTCAGATGGTGTTGTTATAGAGTCGGGTACACCTGACGAGGTTATTAACAATTCTTCAAACGAAAGAACCAAGATGTTTTTGCAAAAGTTGAGTGAGAAATAGTGATAAAATAAAATATTTTTAAAAAAATTTAAAAGTTTTTTAAAAAAAGACTTGTATATTTCTTCAAAATAAGGTAAAATATAAATTAGTGGAAAATTTAACAAAGTTTTTCACCTGACTTATAAAAATAATTAATATACATTTATTTCAGGAGGTTTTTACTATGTCAGTAAAAGTTGCTATTAATGGTTTTGGACGTATCGGTCGTTTGGCTTTCCGTCAGATGTTCGGTGCAGAAGGTTATGATGTTGTTGCTATCAACGACTTAACAAAGCCCTCTATGCTTGCAGACTTATTAAAGTACGACACAGCACAGGGTGGTTATTGCGGAAAGATTGGCGAAAATCTTCATACAGTAGAAGCTGATGATGAAGCAGGTACAATCACAGTTGATGGTAAGACATTAAAGATTTATGCTATGGCAAATGCTGCTGAGCTTCCTTGGGGCGAAATCGGTGTTGACGTTGTTCTCGAATGCACAGGTTTCTACTGCTCAAAGGAAAAGTCACAGGCTCACATTGATGCAGGTGCTAAAAAGGTTGTTATTTCTGCTCCTGCAGGCAGTGACCTTAAGACCATCGTTTACAGTGTAAACGAAAATACATTAACCGCTGATGATACAATCATCTCAGCCGCTTCTTGTACAACAAACTGTCTTGCTCCTATGGCTAAGGCTCTTAACGAGTACGCTCCTATTCAGTCAGGTATTATGTCAACAATCCACGCTTATACAGGCGACCAGATGATTCTTGACGGTCCTCACAGAAAGGGCGATATGAGACGTGCAAGAGCAGGTGCTGCTAACATTGTTCCTAATTCAACAGGTGCAGCAAAGGCTATCGGTCTTGTTATCCCTGAGCTTAACGGCAAGCTCATCGGTTCAGCTCAGCGTGTTCCTGTTCCTACAGGTTCTACTACAATCCTTACTGCAGTTGTTAAGGGCATCAATGTTACACCTGAAGCTATCAACGCTGCTATGAAGGCTGCTGCTTCAGAATCATTCGGTTACAACGAAGATCCTATCGTTTCTTCAGACGTTATCGGTATGAAGTATGGCTCACTCTTTGATGCTACTCAGACAATGGTATCAAAGATTTCTGATGATCTTTATGAAGTTCAGGTTGTTTCTTGGTACGACAACGAAAACAGCTACACAAGCCAGATGGTTAGAACAATCAAGTACTTTGCTGAAATCTAATCTAAGCTTATACATTATTAAAACCTCCGTCAATTGCGTCGGAGGTTTTTTTATGCCTTGTAATGATATGCATTAATATTGCCCGAAATTTAATTTTCATAAATAAATATTTTTTGCAAATAATATAAAGAAAATTATAATTAGGGAAGGATTGAGCGATTTGAGCGAAAGTAAAAGCAACGATAAAAATCGTGATATGGATATGATTAAGGATATGGCAAGTGTCGAGGTAAGCTGTAGGGCGGGCAGGATATACTGCCTTACAATAGTCGGCGAAATCGAGGGGCATATATCCGCACCTAATAATTGCAAAACAACAAAGTATGAGCATATTATTCCTGAGCTTGTCAGGATAGAAGAGGACAAAGAAGTTGACGGACTTTTAATAATGCTAAATACAGTTGGCGGTGATGTGGAAGCAGGACTTGCTATGGCGGAGCTTATCGCAAGTATGAAAAAACCTACTGTTTCAATCGTATTGGGTGGCGGACATAGTATAGGAGTTCCCCTTGCGGTTTCTGCAAAAAAGTCTTTAATTGTACCTTCTGCAACTATGACTGTACATCCCATAAGAACAAACGGAATTGTAATAACTGCACCGCAGACCTTTGAACAAATGACTAAACTTCAGGAAAGATTGATTAGCTTTGTTGCAAAGCATTCAAATATAAATGAAGATAAGTTAAGGGATATGATGCTGAACTGTAAAAATATTTCAAACGATATCGGAACAGTTCTATACGGCGAAGAGGCAGTAAAGTGCGGTTTGATTGATTGTGTCGGAGGAATTGCTCAGGCTGTTGATGCTATCGGTGAAATGGTAAATAACAAAAAAATTTAAAATTTTTCAAAATATGCTTGACATTGCTATGAATAATAAGTATAATTGAATGGTAGAATTTTTTTCACCTTGACATCTTAGTGTTGACCATACTTGGAGGGGAGGTAGTACCATTGGCTGAAATCAGAGTAAAAGATAACGAATCATTAGATAGTGCACTCAGACGTTTTAAGCGTTCTTGTGCTAAGGCAGGTGTGTTATCCGAAGTTAGAAAGAGAGAACACTACGAAAAGCCCAGCGTAAGACGTAAGAAAAAGTCCGAGGCTGCAAGAAAGCGTAAATTCAGATAGTATTCTATCGGCGAGGGACTAATCCCTCGCCTTTTTTCATACATTAGAGAAGGTATAAGATTATGAATGTTAAATTCGGGCCGGCAGGCTGCTGCGATGCTTTTTTTGATGCAGGCAATAAATCTGCATTGGAAATGCCCACGTGGCTTAAGGAAAAAGATTTAGATTGTTTTGAATATCAGTGCGGACACGGAGTTAGGATTTCGGAGGATGCCGCACATATTTTAGGAGAAAGAGCAAAACAGAATAACATTGCTTTATCTGTCCACGCACCTTATTATATCAGCCTTTCATCTGTGGAAGAGGAAAAACGAAACAAGAGCATAGACTATATATTGCAAACACTAAATGCGGCAAAGCATATGGGTGCTGACAGAATTGTTGTTCATTCAGGCTCTTGCGGCAGTATAACACGACGTGAGGCGTTAAATCTCGCAACAGATACCCTTATGCGTGCTGTTGTTGCTGCTGATGAAAATGGTTTTGGTGATATACATATATGTCCCGAAACAATGGGAAAAGTTAAACAGCTCGGCAATGTTGACGAGGTAATTAAGCTTTGTCAGATTGACGAAAGACTTATTCCTACAATAGATTTCGGACACGTTAATGCTATGACGTTGGGTAGTCTGAAAACGAAAGAGGATTTTAAAGCGATATTTGATAAATTTGCGAACAAACTCGGAGTTGAGCGTGCAAGTAATATGCACGCACATTTTTCGAGAATAGAATATACAAATGCAGGCGAGAAAAAGCACAGAACATTGGAAGAAACCGAATATGAACCGAATTTCGAGCCTCTCGCTGAGGTTTTGACGGCTAATAATTATTCGATGAGAATAATATGCGAGTCCGCAGGTACTCAGACAAAAGATGCGGCAGAAATGAAAAGGATTATGAAAAAAATAGCAGATAGGAAGTGATATGCTATGAATATTGATGCATTGTTTGAGAATTGTGATGCAGTATTGATTACATCACCCCATAATTTATTATATTTTAGCGGTTTTGCAGGCGGTGAGGGATTTTGTCTGTTGAGCCGCAGCAATAAAACAATTTTTGTAGATTCACGCTATACAGTTGAGGCTGAGAGCGAATGTATAGGCTTTGAAGTTATTGAGTTCGGTGGCGGAAACTTATTCGAACTGATAATGGAGCAACTTAATAAAATTAGTGCAAAAGTGATATGCTATGAGGATTTGTATCTTACAGTTGAAGCATTTAACCGAATGAAAGAAAAGCTTGATGGAATGTCGTTTTTACCATTGGGTGATAAAGCAGATGTTATACGTTCGGTAAAAACAGATGAGGAAATCGCATTATTGCGAGAAGCAGAAAGAATAGGAGATGCGGCATTTGAGCAGGTTTTGCCTATGATTAAGGTTGGAATGACAGAAAATGATTTAGCCGCAGAGCTTGAATATCAGATGCGTAAATTAGGTGCATCAGGAGCTTCCTTTGATACAATTGCGATATCGGGTAAAAAGACAGCTATGCCTCACGGCAGACCTGACGAAAAAAGGCTTGAATATGGTGACTTTGTAACAATGGACTTTGGCTGTATATATAAGGGATATTGTTCGGATATGACAAGAACTGTTGTTATGGGAGAGGCATCTTCTAAACAAATTGAGATATATAACACAGTTCTTGCGGCACAGCTTGAGGGACTTAATGCTATTAAAGCAGGCATTGTTGCCAAAGATGCAGACTTTGCCGCACGCAGAATAATAGATGAGGCGGGATACGGAAGTTATTTTGGACATTCTCTGGGTCACGGAGTGGGGCTGATGATACACGAACAGCCAAATCTTTCTCCGTGTTCGGAAACTATTTTAATGCCTAATATGATTGTAACCTGCGAACCCGGAATATACATTCCTGAGTTCGGAGGTGTCAGAATAGAGGATATGGTTGTTGTAAAAGAAAACGGTTGTGAGAATTTAACGTCTTCTACAAAGGAACTGATTATTTGCGGTTAGTTTCCTTTAAACTAATATATTATTGAAAGAGAGTGGTAACATTGAAAAGGGGAAGCGGAGTATTGCTGCATATTTCTTCATTACCTTCTGCATACGGCATAGGTACGCTTGGCAGGGCGGCATATGAATTTGTAGATTTTTTAAAGAGAGCGGGTCAGACCTATTGGCAGGTATTGCCTATTTCTCCCACAGGTTTTGGCGACTCACCTTATCAATCGTACTCGACCTTTGCAGGCAACCCGTATTTCGTCGACTTTGATATGCTAAGTGAGGATGGCAATTTAGACCCGTCAGCTTATAAAGATATTAAATGGGGCAATGACCCCGAATTTGTTGATTACGGAACTATTTTTGAAAATAGATTTAAGGTTTTAAAGGCGGCATACTTGGCTGACAGAGAGGAAATCAAAGACGATATCTATAAGTTCAGAATGGACAAATCATATTGGATAGAGAATTACGCTATGTTTATGGCGGTTAAATACGAAAACGATTTAAAGCCATATTGGGATTGGAACGAAGATATAAAGCTCCGTAAACCGCAGGCTATGACCGATGCGTATTCAAGATTGAGTGATGAGATAGAATTTTGGATATATGTTCAGTACAGATTTTTTGAGCAATGGACAAGACTCAAGGAATATGCAAACAAACAGGGAATAAAGATAATAGGTGACATACCGATTTACGTTGCCGAGGATAGTGCAGATGCGTGGGCGCATAACGAGGTTTTACAGCTCAACAGCAAGCGTAAGCCGATTAAGGTTGCAGGCTGTCCGCCCGACTACTTCTCACCGAAAGGACAATTGTGGGGTAATCCGTTGTATAATTGGGATTATCTTAAAAAGACAGGTTATGAATGGTGGATAGAGAGAATTAAGGGTGTCAGTGATTTATTTGATGTGGTAAGAATAGACCATTTCAGAGCCTTTTCGGAATATTATGCAATTCCCTTTGGCGATGAAGATGCCACAAACGGAAAGTGGGAAAAAGGTCCGGGTAAAGACTTCTTTGACATATTAGGCGATGATTTGTCTATTATTGCCGAGGATTTGGGAATGATTGATGACAAGGTGAGAGAATTGCTGATGTATACAAAATTCCCGGGAATGAAGGTTTTGCAGTTCGCTTTTGACCCTGAAAGTGACAGCGAATACTTACCGCACAAATATAATAAGAACTGTGTTGCGTATATCGGAACACACGATAACGACACACTAATCGGCTGGCTTGATAATGCGGATAAAGCTGAGGCAGAGTATGCAAAAGAGTATATGCGTTTAAATGATAGCGAAGGTGTGCATATAGGTGCAATAAAAACTCTTATGGCATCCCCTGCTGATGTTGCGATTATTACAATGCAGGACATTCTCGGTCTTGATACAAAGGCAAGAATGAATGTTCCGTCAGAGGCAAGCGGTAATTGGCAATGGAGATTAACGTTAAATTGGGTTTTCTTTGATGATACTGCAGAGTGGATTAAAAAGATAACTAAGACGTATGGAAGATGTGAGTAATGTAAAAAAGGAGGCGGTATAATTATGATTATGATTGAGGGAACAGTAGAAAATATAATATACGAAAACCCGGAAAATGGTTATACCGTTTGCGATATTGCAAGTGCAGGCCAGCTGATTACTCTGACGGGTTATATGCCTAACCTGACCGAGGGTGAGAGAATAGAGGCACATGGTGATTGGGTTACACATATAGAATACGGCGACCAGTTTAAAGTTGAGTATTATGAAAAACATATGCCGTCAAATGAAGTGGAAATAGAAAAGTTTTTGGCTTCGGGGATTTTACCGGGCATTGGAAAGGCAACAGCAAAGAAAATTGTTCAAAAATTCGGTGCAGACTCACTTGATATTATAGAAAACGAACCTGACAGACTTCTTGTTATATCGGGACTTACCAAAAAGAAAACAGACGAGATATACAAAAAATATACCGAGATAATAGGTGTACGAAATGTTATAATGTTCTTTCAGCAATTTAAAATATCGCCTTCGTCTGCGGTCAGGGCATATAATACATTTGGTCCGCAGACTGTGAATGTTGTAAAAGAAAATCCTTATCGTTTAGCTGATTGCATAGATGGAATAACATTTACAACGGCTGACGGAATTGCTTTAGAACTCGGATTTGAAAAAAATTCATTTGAGAGGATTTCCTGCGGTGTCAAAGCATTGATGCGGCAGATAGGTTATCTGAACGGACATACATTTTTGCCAAGAGCTTCTATTTGCGGTTATGCGGCACAGAACTTAGATGTTGAACTCGGTAACGTTGAAAATACAATATCCGACCTTATTGCATCCGGCGAACTCAGGCAGATAAATATGGGTGATTATGATGCTGTATATTTAAAAGAGTATTACAATGCAGAGAAAAGGGTTGCGCAAAAGCTGCTTGAAATGTCGGAGGTATATTATGATTCAGATAAATCCTACTTAGAAACTATGATAGCTGAGATTGAAGAGAAAAACGGAATTATGCTTGCCGACTCACAGCTCAAAGCGGTATGCTCAGCTTTTGAAAACTCCGTACTTGTAATAACAGGCGGACCGGGAACAGGAAAGACAACAATAGTAAAAACTATTATTGAACTTATGAGTAATAATCATAAGCAGGTAATGCTTGCCGCTCCCACAGGAAGAGCCGCAAAGCGTATGACGGAGCTTACGGGCTTTGAGGCAAAAACCATTCATCGTCTGCTGGAGGTGGAGTACAAGGAGGGCGCGGCAGAGCCGAGCTTTGTTTATAACCTTAAAAACCCGCTGGACGTTGACGCCGTAATTGTTGACGAGCTTTCAATGGTGGACATAAAGCTGTTTAACGATTTGCTTGACGCGCTGCCCCTGCACGCAAGGCTTATTATGGTGGGCGATAAAAATCAGCTTCCGCCCGTCGGTGCGGGTAACGTGCTGAAGGATTTGACGGAGTCGGGAATGATACCCGTTATCGCGCTTGAAAAGGTGTTCCGTCAGGCAATGAAAAGCGTAATCGTAACGAACGCCCACAGGGTAGTTCACGGCGAAATGCCCGATTTGAGCGGCAGTGCGCCCGACTGTGATTTCTTTTTGCTCAGGGAAAATTCAAAGTACAACGCCACGGGGAAGATTATTGATTTGGTAACCCGCCGCCTGCCCGACGCTTACGGCTATGACGCGGTTAACGATATTCAGGTGCTGTGCCCGGGCAAAAAGGGCGAGCTCGGCACGCAGAATTTAAACGTCCTGCTGCAGCAAAAGCTTAACCCGCCCGCGAAGGACAAGGCGGAGCTTCACGTTAAGGGACTTGTTTTCCGCGAGGGCGACAAGGTTATGCAGATTAAAAATAATTACGACGTGCCGTGGTTCAAAAGCAATGAAAACGGCAGCGGCGTTTTTAACGGCGACATCGGCATTTTAACCCGCATTGACCGCGCGGCAGATATCCTTAACGTCAGGTTTGACGACCGTGAGGCTATGTATTCAATCGAAAACGCCGCGGAGCTTGATTTGGCTTACGCAATGACCGTGCATAAAAGTCAGGGCTCTGAATTTGACGCGGTGGTTATGCCCGTGCTGGCAGCCCCGCCGCTTCTTGCGTACCGCAATCTGTTTTACACCGCGCTGACAAGGGCAAAGCGCCTTTTGGTTCTTGTGGGAAACGAGCAGGCTGTGCAGGTAATGGTGGATAACGATAAAAAAAGCCGCCGTTACAGCGCACTTTTGCACTTTTTGACGGTTGACATTGATAATGATTTAAAGTAACATTTATATATATTAATAATTTGAAGGTTTTTATATGTTCGGATATGATTTGGGAATAGACCTCGGCACAAGCAATATTGCAATTTCCGTGCCTGGTAAGGGTGTGGTTGTAAACGAGCCGTCCTATGTGGCTTACGATAACGAAACCGAAAAGATTTTATATGCCGGCAGGCGCGCCTATTACCTTGAGGGCAGGGAGCCGAACGGCGTTTCGGTTATTCAGCCCATTATGAACGGCGCGATTACAAATTATTCGCTTGCTATGCAGATGGTGCATTTCTTTATTAATAAGGTTATTAAGCGCAGCATTTTTAAGCCGCGCGTTGTTGCCTGCGTTTCGGCGCTTGCAACCGACGTTGAAAGGCGCACGCTCGTTTCCGTAATTATTTCTGCGGGTGCAAGGTCCGTGTGTCTTGTTGAGGAACCGCTCTGCGCTGCGTTCGGCGCGGGCATTGACCCCCTGCAGCCGACGGGCAGCTTCGTTGTGGATATCGGCGGCGGCACAACAAATATGGCGGTTGTAAGCCAGGGCAGTATGAGCCAGATTGACACTCTTTACACGGCGGGCAACCGCTTTGACGAGGAGATTACAAAATATATGCGCGAAAAATACGGCATTTTAATCGGCAAAAGAACTGCCGAGGAGGTTAAGCGCCGTATCGCCTGTGCCGTTCCGCGAGAGGAAGACGTTGTAATGCAGGTTAAGGGCAGGGATTTGCTTTCGGGTATGCCCGGCGCGGCGGAGGTTACGGGTAATGAAATCAACGCTTGCCTCGCCCCGCTTTTGCAGGAGCTTACCGACGCGGCGGCGCGTCTGCTTGAAAGGGCAACTCCGCAGCTTGCGGCGGATATTGAAACCTCGGGCATTATTATTACGGGCGGCTGCGCGGAGCTTTACGGCATTGATAAGCTGTTTGAGCAGGCGCTCGGCGTTAAGGCTTCGGTTGCGCCGCGTGCGGAGCTGTGCGTTTGCAAGGGAACTATGATTGCGCTTAACAAAATGCACATTCTTGACCGCTACGGCTACCGCTTTAAGACGAAGCAGGACGTGCGCATAAGATAGTAGCCAGTGACCACCGTCAAGGTTATTTAAATGGAAAA